>JBQGBW010000095.1:0-15877 GCA_052043475.1 Magnetococcales bacterium HHB-1 | reverse complement strand
TGCGGGAGGGGATATACTCCACAGTGATCAAACCACCCTTGATGTTGATGTGGGTGGTACATTGAGCATTCAATCGACTGGATCGGGTACGGTTGATCTTCATGCACTGAATACCGATACACTCAATGTTTCAAAGGCCACACTGGCAGGTGGTTCTTATGCAATTACGGCAGACAGTGGCCTCTCCATCGCCCAGATGACCGGGGATAAGAGCACCATTGCTTTAATCACCAAAAGCGGTGATTTAGAACTTGGTGATGTGAATGTTGGTCCATGGAGTCAGTTAACCCTCACTTCAGCAGGTCAAATTAATAAGATTGATGATAACAGTCTGCTCACAGGGGGTGATCTGACCGCGACCGCCACAGGTTCATTAACCCTCAACACCGCGCTCTCTAAACTTAAAACCATTCAAGCCGATGCGGTTACCATTACAGAGGTGGATTCCGGTGGTGATCTAATTATTGAGAATCTCACCATCAATAATGGCAGTAGCGGTGAAATTTCTGTCACCACACAAAATGGTGATCTCACCATCTCAGATCAAGGCGACCTCACCACTACAGGTAATCTCACCTTAGATGCACAAGGCACAGATTCGGTCATTGATCTTAGGTCCACCATCAGAGCACAGCAAAATATAACCCTTATGGCTGGTAACCAGATTATCGGACAGGTAAGTGGTGATGGTGCAGAGATCATTGCTTCAGGTCTTACCATGTCAGTGGGTTCTAAGATTGGTTCAACCGATGATGCTTTGCGTACGCGTGTTGATAAACTGAAAGCCCAAGCGAATAGTAGCACCATTGTGGTAGATAACGTAGGTAGCCTGGATATTGAAAAAATAACCACCGTCAATGAGGGCACCATCCTCATTCGTACCACCGATAGCATGACGATCACTGGGGATATTAACCCAGGTACTGGAGATAGCCTTGTTACCTTGGAATCAGAAGAGGGAGGTATCACCTTAAATGAAGCCACAGTCACAGGCGGTGACCTTAATCTTTATGCGGCCACATCCATTCTCTCAAGCGGCACTACTCAGCTTACAGGTAACGAGATTAATCTCTATGCAGGGGTATCTTTAGGATCATCAGCCGATGCACTGCATAGCGATCTTCTATCCACAGACGCAAAGCTTTCGGCTGAAGCGGGCAGAGATATCTACCTGATTGAGGATCAGGGCGATCTGATCATTGGTGAGGTTAAAACGGGTCAACAGTTAAAGCTCACCACCACAAAAGGGTCCATTACTGTTGATGAGACTTCTCCGATCAATCTAACAGCAAAGAGTGCTTCATTAAACGCCATAGATGGTTCGATTGGTTCAGCGAATCAAACAATCAAGAGTGCCATTGAAAGCCTCAACGTTACGATCAAAACCGATACCACATCATCAGTACCTGAACTCGCGATAGAGAATGAAGGTAATCTAGAAATTGATGCTACCGGCATCACCATAGACCTTGGTACCGCAAATATCAAAACAAGCGGTGCGATGACGATAACCGGGGATATTCTCTTTAACCGCTACAACGATGCAGTCGGGGAACGTGATGGAATCACACTGATTGCAGAGGCGGGTGATCTCACCATGGATGGCGATATCACCGCCACCAAAGCGATGATGACCATCAAAGCGGATGCTGGATCAATCATCCAGAACAGTAACAGTACGATCACATCCACAGATGGCACCCTATGGATTGAATCCAACCGGGGTGGCGGGTTTACTCAAAGTGATGGCGCCACACTCTCTACAGGTGCAGATAAAGATGGTTCTGTGATCATCTTAAGTAAGAACGATATAACCCTCAGTCATATTGAAGCAGGCACAGGTGGCGTTCAGATTAAGACGACTGGCGCAATCTTAGATGGTGGCGATACGGATATTGATATCCATGCTGCGCTCTTAGATATGCGCGGTGAACAGGGTATCGGTCGCACCACAGATGCGCTGGATATCTCCACTGATAAACTGGCAGTCTACGCGGGGAACAGCGGTCTTTATCTTACAGAGCAGAATGATCTCTTCATTGGTTCAGTCAACTTTGATGCAGATACCAGCGTTGGAGCCAGTCAGAGCAGTTACAATGTAACAGGTCATCTACTGCATACAGGTCGTGGCGTCGATGCGGTGATCACCGCCTTAGATGGTTCGGTCACGCTTGATGTGGATGAATCTTTTAGTACATCGGATGCGATACCAAATCATCATACGGTAGGCGGCACACTGACCATAAAAGCGCAAGGTACAGGGAGCACCCTATCGATCCATGATGATCTAGAGGCGGTCACAGGAACCATCACCTTAGAGGCCACAGATCGGGTTAATCTACTCAATAGCACCCAACTGATTACCCATGACCGCATGATCAACATTACCGCTGCAAGTGGCTTAGATATTGACGGTGATTTCTCGTTAGGTGATCCTCCTGGATTGATCAACATCACCGGGAATCAAACCTTTGAGGCAGGCCAAAAGTTAACCCTGCATCTTGGCAGTACCACACCTGCGACCACCACCACCGATACCACCCTCATTCCAGAGTGGCAGAGCGGCTATGATCAGATCATCATCAAGGGTGATGTCACGCTGGATGGTATCTTAGATATTGATCTTGACAGTGCGTTTAATCCCATTTTAGGGGATACCTTTGATCTGCTCTTCTTTGATTCGATCGATGGCCACTTTGATTTTGGTGAGGGGCTCTTCGGATTTGGTGATGGCTCACTCTATCTTGATATCGAGGTGTTGGATGATCGCCTGCAACTGGTGACCAAAGAGCGTCCCGCCTTAAATGCTTTAAAGATAACCGCCAATGATGATGTATCGGCAGACAGAATAGGAAGCTCCTTTAACAGTGACTATTTTGGTTACACCACCTATGAAGTTTCTGCCAAGCTTGAAATCACTGAATTTATCCATGTGGATGGGACATTCCAACTCCAAAGTAGTCGTCAGGATCTGGCACTCTCCGATAACACCACCGTGGATGCTGAGATGTGGCGTGTGGGAGGTGAAGATCTTACCGCCTTTGCAGGTCTTAATGGTCCCGAATCAAATGAGGATGCCATCGGCTTTGGGCTAACCGATGTCAATCTGGGTATGAGCCTTGTGCAGGCCGTTGATGATGATCGCGTCTGGATGGCTGCAAAAGGCTTGGCAGAAGATGCCACACCGGTGGGTCTGACTGGATTGGATCTGACCGGCCGCAACATCTCTGTTGAGATCAACGATACCGCCAGTGATGGTACGGTAATCGATTACGGCACCACGGCGGTGAATGTCAACACCGGCACCGGTGAGCAGCGGATCGATTTTCCCGCATCAAAAGGTAAGATGATTCGTATCGCCGGTGATTTTGATCTTCGGGTGGGTGAGTTCTTCTTTGTGAATGGCTCACTTGGCTTTGAGAAATCCTCGGCGCAAGTGACATTGGCCGATGGTACGGTGCTAGATACCAACATGCTCAGTGTCGGTGGTGAGGATCTTAATGCTTTCGTCGGCGTGGGTGGACCCTACCTGATTGATAGCAACAACGATGGGGTAATCAACGAGAGCGATACAAAGAACCAAAATTCCATTGGCCTCTCCATGAGCAACACCGACTTTGCTTTGGGGCTCTTTGTGACTAAGAGTGGCCAGTCTGGTGTTGAAGGGATGAAGTGGACCGCACTACAGGCTACAGCCGGCGCCGTTGAGTTTGTCGGTATTCCTAATGTCTCCATTGGTGTGCATGATATCGCGGTCAATATTAATCAGGTGCATAACGTCGCTGGTGGTGCCGATTCAGATAATCTGGTGATCGACTTTGCCAAAGAGCCTATGAAGATCATTACCGGCACCGGTAAATCCATTGATCTGAATATGGATGGTAAGAAGGGTGAGTTGATCCAGGTCTCAGGGGATATGATCCTCTCGGTGGGTGAGTTCTTCCATGCCAGCGGTTATCTGGCCTTTGAGAAGTCCGCCACCACCTTAAAACATGCCGATGGCAGTGATGTCACGGTGGATCTGATTACCATCGGCGGTACAGAGTTAGAAGCCTTTGTCGGTGTGGGCGGTGCCTACCGCAGCGATAGCAACGAAGATGGCCGTATTGATCAGGCCGATGAGGTGAATGAGAATGCCCGTGGCTTCTCCATGGGCGGGGTTGAGTTTGCTCTAGCCTTTATGACACCGAAGGAAAATCAGACCAGTGTTGAGGGTTTAAGATGGATGGGCCTAGAAGCGCGTGCCGATCAGGTAGGCTTTGTTGGCCTGCCGGATGCCGTTTCACTCAATCCTGAAAATCTCGAAGTTAAAATCAACCGGGTCTATGGCACCGGTAGTGGTGTCAACCCCGATGATCAGGTGATCGACTTTGCCTCTAAAAACTTAGATATCCTCATTGGCACCGGAAAAACACTCTCCATGGATATGGATGGTGATCTAGGGGAGTTAACCCGTGCCAGCGGTAAGATGACCTTAGCCGTGGCGGATTTCTTCCATTTAAGCGGTAATCTGGGCTTTGAGCGCTCCACAAGAACGGTCACCTTAGCCGATGGCACCACCACCGTGGATACCGAAGCCATTTTAGTGGGTGGTACGGATCTCGATGCTTTTGCTGGTATTCGTGGGCCCTATTATATCGATAGCAACGAAGATGGCATCATTGATGATAAAGACCAGCCCAACAACAAGGCGATTGGCTTATCGTTGAAGGACGTTGAGTTTGGTTTAGGGCTCTTCTTCTCACGCGCCACCGATGATGCGTTAAAAAATCTTAACTGGATGGGTCTTAAAGCCACTGCCGATGCGGTGGATGTGGTCGGTATTCCTGAGCTTACCATGTCGGTGAAAGATCTCTCGGTGGCAGTCAATCAGGTGGATGGCGTTAGCCCAGGTTCTGATGAAGATGATTATGTGATCGATTTCTCAACAGATAACATTGATGTCCCCACTGGCACCGGCACATCCTTAGCCCTTGATCTCGATGGCGATAAGGGAGAACTCACCCGCGCCTCAGGAGAGGTAACGCTTTCAGTCGCTGATTTCTTCCATCTGCACGGCTCCTTAGGCTTTGAGAAAGCAAGCCACACCGTCACCCTAGCCGATGGCACCACGGCGGATACCAATGTGTTGGCTGTGGGGGGTAAAGATCTCGATGCCTTTGCAGGGATTAATGGACCCTATAGAGTCGATAGCAACAGTGATGGCACCATTGATAATAACGATACCCCCAATGATAAAGCAGTCGGCTTAAGTTTAGGTGATGTTGAGTTTGGTATGGCGCTATTCAGTGCCAAAGAGGGTCAGAGCGGTGTCAATGATATGCGCTGGTTGGGACTGGATGCCTCAGCAGGTTCAGTGGATATCCTAGGCATTCCTGATGTCACACTCTCTGCACGCAATGTCCAGGTGGTGATCAATAAGGCTTATAATGTAACACCGGGCTATGATATCGATGATCGGGTGATCGATTTTATCGCCTCTCCCTATGAGGTGATCACCGGTACGGGTAGCTCATTGGAGCTCACCATGGAAGGAAGCGATGGGGAGTTATTGCGTGCCGTAGCCGATGTGGATATCAAGGTCGCTGACTTCTTCCATGCCAGTGGATTTGTCGGCTTTGAATCAAAACGGGAAACAATTACCTTAGCTGATGGCAGTACGGTGGATACGGACATGCTCACCTTAGGTGGCGCCGATCTCGATGGTTTTGTCGGTGTGGGTGGTCCTTACCGGGTAGATAGCGATAACGATGGCGATATTGATGATGACGATACGCCAAACTCAGACGCCATGGGGCTCTCGCTTAGCAATGTGGATCTGGCATTGGCGATGTTCAAGCCTAAGGAGGATCAAACGGGCGTTCAGGATCTTAGCTGGATCGCTATGGAGGCTTCCGCCGATGAGGTGGCGGTGGTGGGCGTACCCGATCTTACCCTGACTACCCAGGATATCGATATTGCCATCAATCAGGTGATCGGTGTTGAGGATGACAGTAAGGTTATCAACTTTAAAGAGGCACCTCTAGAAGTTGCCACTGGACCTGGATTAACCGAAGAGATCGACTTTGATGGCAGTTTTGGTGAGATGATGACCGCCACCGCCGATGTTACCTTAGCCATTGGTGGATTTATCCAGCTTACCGGTTCCATCGCACTTGAGAGAAAGAACCGCACCGTAACGCTCAGTGATCAAAGTAGTGTCACCGCCGATGTCTTATCGATCTTCGGTCAGGATCTCTCCGCCTTTGCCGGATATAAAACAGACAATCAAACCTTCGGTCTTGAAATTACCGATGTGGACTTTGCTTTAGCCGTCGCCAACAGCACAGAAGATAACCGGGGCTGGTATAGCGTGGATGGTTCAGCAGCCTCTGGGGGGATTATCGGTTTTGAGGATCAAGGACTCACCTTAACTGGCGATACCATCACCATTGAGGCCAACCGTGGTTTTGGCTCAAAAGATGGCGTAGATAACAGCACCACCATCGATTGGAGCCAGAACAACCTGGTCTTTAATGATGGCACCAGTGATTATGCCAACCTGGATATGAAAGGCGACTTTTTACGGGTTGGGGTATCAGCCACCATGGCCATTGGCGATATGATCGAGATGAACGGTGATCTTGTCATCAGCCATACAAAAGAAAATCTCTCCTTAGATGGCACCAGCAGATCCTTAGAGGTGATGACCTTCGGTGCCAATGATGTGAATGCGACCATTAAGGCGGATAACTATGGCACCACCAGTTCAGTCTCTGTAACCGGTCTTGATCTGGCCGTAGCGGTCGCTTATACAGGCACGAATACCGATAACAAACGCTGGTTGGCAGTTAAAGCCAAAGCGGATCAGGTGGCGGCCAATGCCATCGATTTTGGCAGTACGGATATCGTCATTACTGCCAATGATATCGGTATTGAGAGCAATCGGGCGGATGGTCCATTCAATGACACGGTAATTGACTTCTCCACCACCAATCTAACGGTGGACACCAGCGCAGATACATCCATCGTGATCGATTATGCCGCTTCTCAGGGAGAGTATACGGCGATCACATCCGATCTCTCGATGAAGTTAGGCGATAGCATCACCTTAAGCGGCCAGGTAGCCTTTAAACAGAGCGATGGCAGGGAGGTGACACTTACCGATGGTACCAGCCATGAATTAGACCTCACCACCGTTGCAGCCTCTGGAGTCAATATCAATGTGGATGCTGGGGATATTGATCTTGCCATCACCAATGCCAGCATGGCGATGGTGATCGGCGCAGATTCATCCACGGCCCGGTACTACGCACTTAAAGCGGATGCTAAGAATGTCTCTCTTACGGGCATTCCTGGTGTCACCATATCAGGTCCTGCTGCACTCTCTTATAATGCTTCCAATGCAGATGCGGGTAACCAGGTGATCGATTTTACCAAGGGTGATCTCGATGGGGATGGTGACAACGATGGCAAAATGAGCATTGTTATGGGGGATGCCGATTCAACCACCCTCGATCTTGATTTTAGTGACCATTTTACCGACATCTCAGGCGCTCTCTCCCTCTCTTTTGAAGACCTCTTTGATCTAAGCGGTGACTTCCGTTTTAAGGTGGATGGCACAAAGATTTTAGCTGCTGGTTCTGATATCAGTGCGGCTCTAGAGATCGGTGGTAAAGAGGTCAAGCTAATGGAGGGCCGTCTAGGATTGTTACTTGAGGCAAATGGCTTTGCCTTAGAGGCCGATGGTATCGCCTCGGTGGAGTTGGTGGATGGTATCACCGTCTTTGGTGGTGTTGAGGTGGATGTCAACCGTACAGGCCACGCGGTGAATGAGTCGATCACCACCTTGAACGATACCATCACCATTCAATTTAACGATACCAATGATGTCACCAACTTAGCGCTTTCAGAAGATCCCGATAAAGCACTGGATGTCTCCCTAGGGGGAACCGTCGGCACCAAACTCTATGAATTTGCTGGCACCTTAGTGGATCAACGCGAAGAGATCCTCCCCGATCTGGATGAAGATACCGGAGAGATCACCTATAGCCATGCACTAACCAAACAACTCCCCGTTATCGATACCTCCGTTGATGACCTCATTGGCTTAACCCGCCTTTTAAGCATTGGTAATTACACCCAGAGATACCTGCATGATCAACTCTATCCAGGTGAAGCCCTGCCCGATCTGATCTCTGATCTTCCCGAAGCGAGTTACTCTGAGTATGGCGCCAGTGTCAATGGACTGGTGGATTACTTAGAGGAGCACTGGTTAAGTCAGCTTGAGGATGGCTCCGGAGATAAACTTAATCTCGCCATTGAAGATGGCCAGTTTAAACTGAGCTATAAGGATACCGTCTCTTACGGTAAAGAGGATATCGATATCACCGGTGGCGCCGACTTTGATAACTTAGGACTCGCAGTAGAGGGGGATCTCTCGCTTGATCTAGGCATTACCGGCACAGTTGATTTTGATCTTACCCTTGATTGGAAGGATGCCAGCAATACCGGTTTTAATCTTAATGAGCTCTCATTCCAGGCATCCGCCGATGTGGATGATTTAGTGCTTGCAGCCGCTTTAGGTCCGGTGAAGGTCGCCATCGGTCAGGCGGGTGATCAATATGGCACCATCGATGCCAATCTGGGTGGAACCATTGCCTATACCGAGGGCGATTTTAGCTTTACACCAGGGAATAACACCTTAGATGTTGATCTGCCGCTCTACGCCTCCTTGGTTGGTAACCAGATCGGTGGTACAGGCAGTGATCAGCCAATGATTATGTTGGATGGAGATATCTTCGGTGGTGAAGGTTTAACCGTCACCACCGAGAACTTAGAGCAGTTCACCTCTTTTAATGAGGTCTCTGTAGGCAATCTGATTCTTGCTTTGCCAGAGTTCTTTGATTATCTGGAGAGTGTCGAGACCTCAGATACCTTCCTGGCGCAAATTCCCTTTGTTGAGGCACCAGTCAATAAACTGCTCGATCTTTCCAGCGCCTTCAAAACGTCTGTCTTAGATAAGATCGATTTTACTAAACCGCTGGATGTGATTATCGATGGGTCAGATGGTCAATCAGAAAAAGATTCTGATCTCTTTATCTCCAGTGGCGCCACATTTGATACAGAGATTGAAGGAAAGTTTATTACCATCGGTGATGGTGAGGCGATCATCATTGATGAGGTAATCGATGAGAACACGCTGAAACTTAAGACCGCGCTTACCGATGATCTGGATGACCTCTCCTACACAATCCATGAACCAATCCAGAACGTCGATACCATTCAGGACTTTGTTAAAGCGATTGATGATTCTGGCATCCTCCCCACCGGAGTGAGTATTGCCTATGATACCGATAATAAAGAGCTTCGGGTTCCTTTCTACTTTGCTACCAGTGGTACAACCGTAGAGGCCGATATCGGTTTTGATACCGGATCGGATAGCCCACTCACGCTTACCACCACCGCAAAAGGCTCATTGAGCGGCCAGGTGGATGGTGGCTTTGATCTCATTCTTGATTTAGATGGGGTTGATGGTTCAGGCACCACAGAGATTGCCTTAGATAATATTAAGTTGAGTGGCGGCATTACCATGGATGCCAAAGATCTTGAGGTGGTGGCCGATATCGGCTTTATGCAGATTAATGCAGGTGGTGAAGGTTCTGATTCTGGTGTGCATCTTGATCTGACTGCCGCGATTACCGTGGATCGTGACCCCGATACAGAAACCGATGGCGATACCCGTTTTAAATTGACCGAAATCACCGAGATGGTGGAGTCGTTCCGCTTTAACTTGGATGGTGACGCCTGGGCGCGGATTAAAGGGCTCTCCCTCTCCGGTGGCCTTGATCTGACCATTTCAGAAGATGCCGAGTTGGCCCTCTACGTTCAATCCCCACTGCAAACCACGAAAGCCATATTAGTTGAGCAGGAGATCGGCACCGCCTTTAACTTAGATACTTATGTTCAGGAAAACAGTCTCGATGGTACCGAGATTGTGGTCGTCATCCCTGATTTTGGAGATGCCTTTGACTTTAAAAATATCACCTATGAGGACATCATCCGGGGCTTAAGGCTTGGGGTATCGTTCCTTGAAGATACCTTAGCAGAGCAGGCGTTCTTTACCCAGGATATCCCAGTAGTCAATCGCTCATTAGAGGATATGTTTGACTTTGCTGGCGATTTCTTAACCAAGGTGGACCAGGCCGGTGCCACTAAGGCCGCTACCTTCTCTCAGATTGAGGCTGTTTTAGAAGAAGCCTTGGGTATCCAGGATGATAACACCCTGCCGGTGGAGCAACAGAAGCTCTCTTTAACCCTGCTTGATGAGGGGGATCTCAATCTGATTGTCAACTTTGGTGCCATCTACAATGAGTCGCTCAATTTTAATCTTGATGTCACGGAGATGCTTAAGATGGTCGGTGTTCCCGCCGCAGGATTAGAAGCATTCTCCAGTCTGGCCAACCTGATTGAAGGGGGTGGTGCACTGGATCTGGAGTTGGCGGCCAATCTTCGGTTGGATATCGGCTTTAAGATTCCAGATAATCTCAATGATATCGGCCATGCGGAAGTTTTCCTCTATGACTATACCGAAGGTCAAAATGGCGATCCCGATTATGGTACTGAAGCCACCTTTGGTCTGCGTTTGGCGGGCTCTGATCTTAAATTGCAGTTTAGAGCCGGTGCCATTGCTTTAGGTGTGCAAGGGGGAAGAGCGGTACTGGATCGTGATGGCGATATCACCACCGATGATCAAGCGGAACTCTCCATCAGGCTGGATCAAAAGGATAACGGTGCAATCACGGATGATGGCCGGTTCCATTTTGGCCAAGAGAGTCTCTTAGATAGCATTCAGACTGAACTGACCGGTGCCATGGATGTCAATCTCCCCTTAGGGCTGGATATCAGCGGTACAATCATCCCACTTGGTGATCCGATCAGCTTAAAGACCAATCCGGCTTATGGAGACCAGGGGTTAAAACAACTCTTTTATCATCTGACCGATCATATTGATGCGGGCAGTGAAGACCCCATTGTCTTTACCTATCCGGATATTGTCTCTCTCTTCAAAAAAGAGGGGGGAAGTAGTCTGCTTCTTGATATGCTCTACAACCCAGAGCCCTGGCTTGATGGCATCGATATCGGTTTAGGGGCGATGCAGGATACCTTCGAGAGTGCCTTGGCTTCTGACATCCCGATCATCGGCGATAAACTTGAGAAAGCAGGCCAGATGATCGGTGATTTCCGTCTTGGCCTCCTAACCGAGTTGCGGCAAAAACTGAGCGGGGCAGGCTCAACGGTTGAGGTGATCCAGGAGATTCTTTTCGATACTTTCAGCCGCCTGAATATCTTAGAAGATTTTAATAATGATCAGGTGATCACCCTCGATGATATTGATGTTAATTTCTATGATAAGGATGGCATCTTTATCAAAGACTGGCACCCCGGCGCTGAACTAACCGAAAACATTGATTCGGTTAAGTTCGATATGACACTGGGCAGTACATTGGCCGCCATGGGCATTGATATCCCACTCAATATTGATCTACCTGGATTTGATCTCAATGTGGATGGTGGTTTTGCGCTGGATGTGGACTGGAGTTATGACTTCGGCTTTGGTCTCTCGGCTCAAGATGGTTTCTATCTGTCCACCAATAGCGATCCGGCGGACCCTGAATTTGAATTTAATGTGGATCTCTATCTTGATGGTGAACCGCTTGACCCGGATGTACTCACCCCCTTTGAGAGTTCCGGGCGTCTGCTCTTCTTCAAGGCATCCATTGAAGATCGAGACCGGGATCTTACATTATCTGGCTTCCAACCCAGCGGTATTTTTGGCGGCTTAGAGATCGACTATACGGGGAATGGTGCGGGAAGACTTACCTTAAATAATATTCTAAGTGATCCATTCAATGTTTTTGATGTTGATTTTGGCTTGGATGCGGGTATTCGTCTTGATATGGAACTCTCCATTGCCGATGTTCAAGCTCTGCCAAAACTTCGGGGGGATCTGGTCTTTGACTGGTCTTGGAGTTTAAGCGAAGGGATGTCGGCTGATCCTTCAATCTCTATTGAGTATCTCCGCCTGGATGTCAACTCCTATGTAGCGGATTTCTTAAAACCGATTGCCGATAAACTCTCTTCGGTTCTTGAACCGCTGCGTCCCATTATTGAAGCCTTTGATACCACCATTCCTGGTCTTGATAGAGTTCTTGATCCCCCAACTTTGCGCGGACTCTTTGATCTGATGATTGAAATCTCCGGTAAACCAGCGATCAACTGGGCCTTTATCGATGCTGCCAACACCGTCTTTTCACTCTCTGATACCCTTTCAGAGTTGGCCAACTCCGGTGGTCAGATTATGCTGGGTGATCTGATTGGACTGGGTACGCAAGCCGCACAAGCCGTTAAGGGTACCCAGAGCCATATCGATGGCCTAAATAACTGGCTGGATTCATCGGCTTCGGATGAAGAAATTGATAAAGTTCAGCTCGACTTTGAAGCAGAGATGAAAAAGAAACTGGAAGGAATAGAAGATGAGGCCAGTGGTTTCTCCACCACCGAGCGCTCTGGATTCCAGATTCTGCCCTATATTAAGGATATCAATAACTGGTTGAGTATTTTTACCGGTGGTGATGCGGTTCTCTTTACCTACGAGATGCCGATCTTAAGCTTTAATGAGAGCTTTGATCAAACACTGGCGACCATTCCAGTTTATGGACCAGTTATGATTCAGCTTGGCGCCATGGGCTCTTTTGGTGCCCATGTGGATCTCTCCTTTGGTTTTGATACCTATGGCATTCGCAAAGCAATGGAGACCAAAAAATGGTGGCAGGTGGCGGATGGTTTCTATGTCAATGACTGGTCTCTACCCCAGTTTGTCAATGGTTCGGCGGTGGCTGGAACCGGTGGCGTTGAAAAAGATGAGTTTATTATCAATACAAGTCTCGGTTTATGGGGGACTGGTGGTGTCTCTGGCATTCAGGTGGGATTAGCTGGTGAGTTGGTACTGCGTGTTGGCGCCGATATCAATGATATTCCTGTTCCCACATTGATCCGGGATAACAACGGCATGGTGACCGATGTTACCTGGCAGAGCGATGGACGCATACGTGCCTCAGAGATCGCCACCATGTGGAACTATCAAAATGGTGGGCTTAAAAATCTGTTTGATGTTTCAGCGGATATGGATTTTGTTCTCTCCGGTATTGCCAAAGTACTCTGGAAGAAATTTAAAATTCGCTTGATCAGAGCTGATCTCTTTGAGTTCAACTATGAAGCCCCAGATGTTCAACCCATTCTTGCTGAGAAGGATGGTGACATCCTCTATCTGAACAGTGGTGACCGATCAGATAAGCGCTTCTATGGCGATCTCGATAATAAAACCGAACGATTTATCTTAAGTGGCCAGGATGGCCGCGTAAATATTGAATTTGACAACTACTATCAAAGCTATAGCGGCATTAAAAAGGTGGTTGCAGGCTTAGGTGCGGGTGATGATCTCCTCAATGCTTCCAAACTCGATGATGTCACCCTGGATATCACCGCTGGCGCTGGCAATGATACCGTGCTTCTAGGTTCTGCCGGAGGAACCGTTTCTGGTGGATCAGGAGAGGATACTTTGACAGCCTTAGCGGGTAGCAGTGCTTCAGTGATTCTGCGCGGTGATGATGACGATGACCGTTTAACAGGCGCTTTTGGTGATGACACCTTAGAAGGTGGTACCGGCGATGACCGCTTAGTAGGTAGCACCGGGGATGACATCCTCGATGGTGGTGAAGGGATCGATCGACTCTATGGCGGTGAGGGTGTAGATACTTACCGATTTGGGGATAAATTCGGTTCTGAACGTCTCTCCGATACCCAAGGCCATTCCATTATCGATCTAAGCCAGGCTGTTAAGGGGATGGAGATCGCCTATAACGGTTACTCCTTAGAGGTGACTCAAGGGGATGATCACCGTGTTCGTATCAGTAATACACAGATTGATGAGATCCACCTAGGCCAGGGCAATGATACGCTCTATATGAGTCGTTTTTCACCCATGCCCATACACGTTTATGATGCCGGTGGCAGTGATCAATATAACTTGAATCTGGCTTCAGCACCTTATGATGGTGCTGCGATCTTTAATCTGCATGATGATGGCGGTGATCTTGATGAGATCGTTTTAGAGCAGAGCCAGCCTGATAATGTGCTCTTACTGGCTGAGGGCAGTGTTTTAAATAACAATGAGCGGGTCAATTTTGAGAGCAGTGAGATTGAACGACTCACCATTAAAGCAGAAGGGGCACAGTTTATCGATAACGAGATCCTCTATCATGGCGACAAGGTGAATATCGCCTCCACGGTTACCGCTAAACCGATTGATCTTGGTGACACAGGTTTGCGTATTGTCGCCGATCAACTGCAATTCAGCCAAGATATCCAGGCAGGTCATATTGTTTTTGATCTGGAACAAACCTTAGATACACAACAGAACCTGACTGCAACTCATGATGGTTACCTCGATCTTAGAGTGCATGGTAAAGGCAATGATTTAATCGTTAACTCTAAACTCTCTGTCGCTTCAGAGACGCGGGATGTAGATGGTCAGGGCTGGATTCGTCTGCTCAGTAAGCAGGGGGATATTATCCAGGGTGATGCCGGTGAGCTTAAAGGCCGGAACAGTCAATTGATCGTTCATGCCCGTGATCATGTGGGGGGTGAGGATGCACCACTCTTGACAGAGGTGGCCGCACTCACCGCCACCAGTAGTCGAGGCAGTATTACCATTAAGGATCGTGATAGCCTAACACTCAAGAAGGTCAGTGATGCCGGAGCGGGCTTCACCGCGCTTGTGGATATTGATGACTGGTATGACGCCTTAGATCCCGATACTGCACTGGCCGTTAAATCGGATAATGTAAACCTGATTTTAGATAGTGATGGAAGTGTTTTTGGTCATGAGAGTGGCTTGGTGACGCTGAATCATCAGACACTTAGAGTGACGGCAGATGATGCCAACCTTCAGGGGGGTGCGGAGTCTATCGGCGGCGGTGGAGGTCGGGTGATCTTAAGTTCTGGTGAGGATGCCTGGGATTATCGTTTAGGTTTTACCGATTCAAAAGAGGGGTCGTTCTCGATCTCAAGCGGTGAGATGGCCTCTTTTAGTCGTGATCTTAAGCAGGTGACCATCGGTAAGAGCGCAGTTGGTAATACCATGATGATCAATGATCTCACCTTAACCGCTGCGGCACCTGATCTGCGCTCTGAAAAGATTGCCCTCACAGGAGATCTTGTTCTAAGTTCTGCCCCCATGAACATTAAGGCTGACCTGGTCACCATGACCAAGGAGGCTTCGATCTCTTCTACAAAGGACAATGCATCACTGATTTTAGAGAGCAAAGAGACGCCGACAGTTGAGGGCAACATCTCTTTAAGTGGCGAACAAAGTGCGGTGACCATTGCCACTTTAGATGATCTAACCTTACTCAATGAGATCGATCTTACCGGTGAAGGCTCTGATCTGACACTCAAAGTAGATAAGAGCCTGGATATCCGCAACGAGATCACAGTCGCAGACCAGGTGAATATTGAAGGCGGTGGTACACTCCTATTAGATAAGGTTGCTGGCATCACCACCACCGATAAGAAGAGTGGCATCATCATCCATCGGGGTGAGCGGGCTGATCTGCACGGTTATCTGATTGCAGGGGGCTCGATTGGTGAGACAGAAATCACCTGGAGCGGCCATGGATCACACATTGATGTTAAATCAGAAAAAGATCTCTCAGTTAATGGCGCAATCATGGCGACAGGCGATGTTACCCTGACCGGTGGTAAGACGCTTGATCTTAGCAAACGCGCAGGTGTGATGGCCGCAGGTCTGGGATTGTCTGGTAAAGGAAGTACGGTA
>JBQGBW010000094.1:0-16045 GCA_052043475.1 Magnetococcales bacterium HHB-1 | reverse complement strand
ATTTGGTTGAACAGATTCTTTTCCCTTTCTATTTTCATCGGGATTCCCAGGTAACAGGTTATGATGTTGCGGGGAAGATGGTTGATTATCTTTTGATTCAAAGGAGTGAACGGTGAATGAGCCCTTTATCATCTTTGGTCAGCCTTTGATTGGGAAGGAGGAGATGGATGAGGTGATGGCAGTTTTGGAATCGGGTTGGTTGGGAACCGGTCCGAGAGTTCATCGTTTTGAAAAGAGGTTTGCATCTTATAAGGGGGTATCTCAAGCGGTTGCGGTCAACTCCTGCACAGCAGCACTTCATTTAAGTCTGTTAGTATCAGATCTGAAGCCTGGGGATGAGGTGATCACAACCCCAATGACCTTCTGTGCCACGGTCAATGCGATCATTCATGCCGGCGGAAAACCGGTTTTGGCGGATATCAATGCCGATGATTTGAACATTTCGGTTGCTGAGGTTGAGAGGCAGATTACGAAGAGAACACGAGCAATTGTACCGGTTCATTTTGCGGGGATTCCCTGTGATATGGATCCGTTGATTGATTTGGCCAAAAAACATGATCTGAACATAATTGAGGATTGTGCCCATGCGATTGAGAGTGAATATAAAGGCAAGAAGATGGGCACATTGGGTGACTTTGGCTGTTTCAGTTTTTATGTCACCAAAAATGTGATAACGGGTGAAGGGGGAATGATTTTAGGCCGGGATAAGGATCATCTAAAGCGCATTCGTCGTTTAAGTCTGCATGGCTTAAGTCGTGATGCCTGGAATCGTTTCAACAAGGATGGGAATGAGCATTATCAGGTTCTGGAAGCGGGTTTCAAATACAACATGACCGATCTTCAGGCGGCGATTGGTTTGCATCAACTGAATCGGGTGAACAGAGGATTGCAACGACGAAATGAGATCTGGAAACAGTATAATCAAGCCTTTGAAAAGCTGTCGATCCAATTGCCTGCCGAAGTGCCTGAGGGATCGGTTCATGGTCGTCATCTCTATACCCTTCAAGTTAAGCATCGGCAACGGTTTATCAAGGCGATGAAAAAGAAGGGTATCGGTATTGGCATTCACTATTTAAGTATAGCTGAACACCCTTTCTATCAAGATCGTTTTGGTTGGAAGGCAGCGGATTATCCCATGGCCATGAAAACAGGAAGGGACATTATCAGTCTACCCTTAACCCCCAAGCTGACGGAAGATGAAGTTGAACGGGTGATTAAAGCGGTTAGGAAGAACAGATCCCTGATTTGAATTGGGCCACCACCAAGCTTGGAGACCAGACTATTTTTTTCAGATAGGGATAGGGTTGAAAGTCTCCTTCTTCCAACCGATTCCAATAGGAGTGACGGGCATCTGTATTGACTATAACCAGATAATCGGTTTGATATCGTTTGGCAATACATTGAATGGTCTGTTCCTTATCGGTATAGGGAACGGCAACCGATGGAAAACGGGTATGAAAGGCGAATTCCCAAGGGTTGCTGGTTAATACCTTGGCCTCTTTGGGAAGAATTTTCAGAACCTGATGATAGCTTGGATGAGCAAGCCTTTGTTTTCTTTCCAAAGTATAATCCATCACCAACCATGCATCAATCATCAAAAGGCTTATGATCAGGAATGCCACGGGGGTTTTCAGCGGTTTCAGGTGGAATAGCCCCAGGGTGGCCATAAGGGTCAGAAAGGGAACCAGAAAGTTGAAATAGCGGCTTTCATAGTGGATCCATCCCAGCATCAAAACGCCACCGAAAACCAGTAACAGGGAGAGATCGGAAAAAAGATCATGGGAAGTCGTTTGATGTTTTCGGATCCGTTGCCATTGGATTTTTGGATAGATGCCTAAGATAAAGATAAAGAGAAGCAGATAGAGCCCATAGGGAAGATAGCCCGTTTTGATGTTGTAATCGATAAAGGAGAAAAAACTATTGATGAATCTCTCTTGTCGTTGCTCAAAGGTTGGTGCTTTGGCGGGAGGGGCATCGGGATCATAAAAGCCTTTATTGTGATCACCTGAACTTTTGCTGATTTTAGCTGCTTGTGAAACCAGGGAGAGGGCGGGTGGCAGTGGGCTTGGCTGATCAAACCAGATGGCGTTATAGGCGATCATGGGGAGGGTTGCCAGAATGATTCCGATCAATGAGATGATCCATAGTTGAAATCGGATTTTAGGAAAACGGCTAAAAAGGAGATACCCGAAAAAGGTTAAGGGAACCAGAAGCCCGGAGATTTTCAAACAGAAGGTGATGCCGCTGAAGAGTCCGGAAAGAAAGGAGATGGATTGGCTCTCTTTTTTCCAGCCGATAATTCCCAATGAGAAGGCGGCAAAGAGGAAGAAGGTAAGATAGATATCAAAGGTTCCGCTATTGACAGTCAGTTGATGGCGGGATAACAGAATCGTTGTAAAGGCCATCAGACTCAACAGTTTACCTTTTGTCAGACCATAGACCCAAGCGGTAACCAGCAGGGCTGTCAAAAGCTGGAAAAACCAAGCCATAATAAGAATGGTTTCCCGACTTGAACCGAAGATTTTAAAGAAAATAGCCAGAAGATAGCCATGATAGGGAGACCAATAGCCTGAACCTCTAGGAAGATCATCCCCAGGCATTCCCCCTAATGTATGCAACCAAACGGTATCAACAACCGGTCCTTTTCCTTCGGCAATATTACGGGCTAACAAGGCAATTTCCGCACTATCCGCATGACCGATAAAATAGGGTTGATTGATCGGGCTCTCAACATCGGGAAGACGAATAAACAGGGACCAAAGAGCAATTATGATAAAGGGAACAGCGATAAGAAGAGAACCGGTTTTGCTCTCTATTTTTTGATTGATGTTATTGAAAAGATCCTGAAAAGGGATTGCCATCAATCGCTCCTAACCGGTTATGGGAAATCGTCTTACAATCAGGGTAAATTCATACAATCCGTAATCCTGCAACAGTGTGATATGGCGAGAGAAATTTTTGCAACAGAAATCAAGCCAATAACCCGGTGGAGCATAATAGAGATCATCCCTTCGGTAATCATCATCCACATAACAGGTTAAAACATTAAAGGCGATTGTTCTCTTAGCAGCCTGAAACATTCTGATCAGCATCTGTTTCATATACTCCTGCCAATCCTCAATTGATGTTTCCAATTTGACATTAAAAATACCACTGGCCACAACATAATCGGCTTTGGGAAGGGGATCTTGACCGGAAACAGTAAAAAAATGGCTGTTTTTTGTTTGTGAATGAGTCAACAGAGCCTTTGAGATCATCTCGGAGCTCAGATCACAACCCTGATAGGAGTGAATTTCTGAATAAGAACTTTTATTTTCAACAAGATAATCCAACAGAGCCCCATATCCACATCCGACATCCAACAGAGAGGGTTTATCATCCGGTTGCCACAGGGAGAGCAGTTTTTCCAGGCGCAGGTTTTGGGAAGCCTTATCATTCCAATCAACACCCTTGGCAACAGCCCCGAACTCCTGAAGCTTTTCGGAATAATATTTTGAAACCGCCTGTTGAATCCCAATCTCATTCATATCCCCTCCTTTACTTCTCAAATATATGGGAATCATTAAAGCTTTTCATATATTTTACAGTCTCTTTTCCCAAATTAAAAAGCATATCGAGAACAGTAACATGGTGATCAAAAGGGGGATAAAGCTGCGGATATTCGGAATAGCCGGAATAATCCATCCATTTTACCTCAATCCCCTCTTTTAGAAACTTTTTTTCATCCACATAGAATTTCGCTGAGGGTCCACTGATATATTGGGTAGCCTTTATTTGTGAACAGATGGAAATTAATCGGCTGTTTTTATCATCCCCCCCCGGATAATCTTGACTCCAACCGATAGGGGTATCAATGCCCAGATAATCGTTAATGGCGCTGATAAAATGATGGTTAATATCACTGAGCATTGTATCATGACAATCGAAATAGAATGGTTTCAGAAAGGAGGATACGGACTTAAAGAAGGGGGCTTTGGCATAGTTATGCTGTAGGGTATTCCAATGTTTTCGGTTCCAGTGGGGATCACTGATTTCCGTTTCATCAATCCGTTGAAAGTAGCGCCCCTTATTTTTGACAGGTAGGGTTAACCATTGGCTTCCATTTGGGGTTCTAATTCGATTCCGATTTCTCCAATTCCTTTTCGTGAATTGAATATCATCAAACAGAATAAAATGATCGACTTTATTTATGAGATCGAAATACCCTTTCCATGGGATATATGAGGATTGAACGATGGCAACGATTTTGGATGGTTTATTTTGTTTCGTCATGATTCCTATCCAAAGTCGTTTTTCGGATATCCGGTATCGCCTTGAATTCCGAATGGGGATGGGAAATATTCAATCGGGATCGAACAACCCATGAGGGATCCTGTCTGACACAGATAAGAATTTGTTGTAGATATTCGCCGATAATTCCGAAAGCCATGAAGGTAAAACCGGAAAGAGCGATCAGAAGGAGGGTTAATGTTGTCCAACCGGGAACCGTAATATCCCCGATCAGATAGCGGATAAATATGAATAAGCCCAGAATAACGCTTAAGATGATACCGACCAGCCCAAAAATGGCCAGGAAACGAAGGGGAAAGGTTGAGAAACCCAAAAATTTGCTCAGGGTCAGCCGAAGAAGTTTAGGCAGAGAGTAGCCGCTTTTTCCTTCTGTTCTGGGTTGATGATCGACTTCCAGGTTGGCCAATCTTTTGGTAAGGGTCGATATTAGCGCACCAATGGCCGGTTCGGGACTATTGAATCGAAGCAGAGGAAGAACAACTTTCCTCCGCATGGCCCGAAAGCTGGTTAATCGAAACTCTTTTCCCTGCTGAAATACCAAATTACTGGTTGTATTGACCAGGAAACTGCCCATTCGTCGCCAGGGTGAATGTTTTTTGATCTTTGGTTTACCGAAAACGGCATCAATTTGTGGATGATCAATCAGATATTGCAGCATATTGGGTACTTCATGGGGGGGATTCTGAAGATCATCATCCATGGTGACAATGATATCTCCCTTGGCATGAGCCAGCCCAGCCATGGTTGCCGCCCCCTGCCCGGAATTATGCATCAGAAGAATCCCTTTAATACGAGAATCCTTTTCAGCCCATTGTGAAATTATTTCCCAGCTTTGATCCAGACTGCCATCATCAACCAACAGAATTTCAAAGAATGAATCAACCGCTTCTAAATGTTCAATCAATTGTTCAAGAAGGGGTTCCAGACTATTCTGAGCATTAAAAACCGGGATAACGATGGAAGTGTTGATCATCCTGTTATCCCTCTCTATTCCGCCTGTTGATCAAGCCATTTGGGAACTGCTTCAAAGAGATCGGCAACCAATCCATAATCAGCGACATCGAAAATTGGGGCGTTGGGATTGTTATTGATAGCGACAATGGTTCCTGCATCCAAAACTGCCGAAAGATGTTGAACCGCTCCTGAAATACCGATGGCGATATAGAGATCAGGAGCCACTGTTTGGCCGGATAACCCCACCTGATAACGGCTGCTGATGAAACCGGAATCAATCGCCGCCCTGGATGCCCCCACAGCCCCTTTCAGCTTTTCCGCCAAAGGAAGAATCAGTTTATCAAATTGCTCTTTACTCTCCAGACCTTTACCCCCTGAAACAATGATCTTGGCGGTTTTCAGATCCGGTAAATCACCCTCGCTTTCGGTTCTGTTCTCAATTTTTGAAAGCTGAAGATCAGGACCGATTTCCAACTCTTCAACAACGGGATTGATGGTTTTTTCCTCGTTATCAAAACGGGTAAAAGGGAAGGATGCGGCTTTCAACACCATCACCTTGATTCGATCCTGACTTTGAACCATTGCGTTAACATCCCCTGAATATCTGGCTTGAACAAAGGTATCTGCTGAGATAATTTTGATAACGTTGGAGATTTGATTGACATTCAGAAGAGCGGCAACTCTGGGCATATAACCCCTACTGCCGGAACCGGATGCCGCCAGGATGTGATCATACTTTTCCACGATGGCGATGATTCTTTCCGCACAGTTCTCCGCTGGTTGATCTTGATAATGAGGAGCATCAATCCGCAGAATTGTTCTTAGCGGGAGATTCTTAGCTTGGTCAATAACATTTTGACATTGATAACCGATAATGAGTAGATCGATATTGGAATTGATCGAAAAAGCGGCTGAGATAACCCGATAAGTATCCTGATGCAGCTCCCGGTTATTATGTTCAGCGATGATCAGAATGCCCATTTTTATCGATCCCCTATCACTTTTTTCTCAGTTTTCAGTTTATCGATCAACTCATTGACACTTTCAACGATCATTCCCTTATTTCTTGGTTTACGATGGGAAAGCGAGAGTGTTCTCAAGGGGGATACGATGGAGCCAACATCAAGGGAATCGGGTTTGATTCTATCCAGCGGTTTTCTTTTGGCTTTGATGATATCAGGAAGGGTGACATAGCGGGGCTCACTCAATCGTAATTCAGCGGTGACAACTCCCGGCAAGGCAAAGGTGATGGTTTCCAATCCCTCGTCGACCTCCCTTTGAACAACAACCCGATCTTTCTCGACTGTCAAATCAACGGCATAGATTGCTTGTGGCCAGCCCAACAGAGCCGCCAACATCTGCCCAACCTGATCGGAATCATGATCAACCGATTGCCGGCCACAAAGAACAAGATCGGGTTTTTCCTGCAAACAGATCGCCTTCAAAAGTTGAGCAATTCCCAAGGAAGACAATTCATCATCAATGAGAACATGAATCCCCCGATCAACCCCCATGGCCAACGCATGCTTGATTGTTTTATCGATATTATCCGGCCCACAACTGACAACAACCGTTTCTTTTATTATTCCCTTTTCCTGCAACCGAACAGCCTGTTCAACGGCAATTTCATCATAAGGGTTGATGGCCAGCTTAACCCCTGATCGCACCACATCATCGCCATCAGGATTGACCTGAACCTTGATATCAGGATCAATAACCTGTTTGATGGGAAGCAAAATTTTCATTTCCTGAGCTCACATTTCAGCATTGATCATTCATGGGTGGCAACGATCATAATTTCAATCAGATATCCCGGTTGCGCCAACAATGCCTGAACGGTTGCCCTGGCTGGGGGATTATCGGGATCTATCCAACCATCCCAGATTTGATTCATCTCAGCAAAATGGCGAATATCGGTCAGCCAAACAGTTGCGGAAAGAATTCGTGATCGGCAACTTCCAGCTTCCTTCAACAGATGATCAATTTTTTTCAGAACCTGTTGGGTCTGTTTTCCAATATCAAGAGTGGGATCATCGGCAATCTGACCGGAAAGATAAACGGTTTTGTCATGAATCACGATCTGACTCATATGTTTACCGGCATGAAGACGTTCAATGCTCATCACATCATCCAATAGTTGGGGCCGCTTCCCCCTTCCGGCACACTCCACTCAATCGCCTGTAGAGGATCCTTGATATCACAACATTTGCAATGAAGACAGTTACTGCTGTTAATCCGCAATTCCAGTTTATTAATATTTTCGATTTCAAAGACTTGAGCAGGACAGTAACGGGTTTCAGGATTGGCAAAGCTGGAGTGATTGCTAGAAACAACATTGTCGTTTTTCAGCAAGATATGACAAGGTTGATCTTCCCGATGGCGAATATTGGAGAGTTCCAGGGATGAGAGGCGATCAAAGGTAATGTTTCGATCCGGTTCCTGATACCTGATTGGTTGGCATCGGCTTTTATGATTCAGTTTCCGATGATCAGCGCCCAAATTTAAGGAAATGGGATGGTTACCCTTAAACAGAAAGAGATCCATAGCGGAATAGAGCAGACCCATCCACAAACCGTTTTTAAATCCCGCCCTGATATTTCGAACCCCTTCCAACTCATTAAAAAGCCAACAATTTCTTAATCGATCGGAATAGCCCTGAAACTCATTCTGATCACTATCCCAATCCTCAATTATGGCGGTTGCGGCTTCGATTCCTGATTTAATCGCCCCATGAATCCCTTTAAGCCTTGCTGAATTCATAAAACCGGCACAATCCCCAACCAGCAATCCTCCGGGAAAGGTCAGTTTTGGTATCGAATGAAAACCGCCTTCGGAAAGTGTTCTGGCCCCATAACCGACCCGTTTGGCATTTGAAAAGAGATCAATCAGACCCGGATGGATTTTAAGCCGTTGAAATTCCTGAAATGGTGAGAGCCAAGGATTGGAATAGTCAAGACCGGTTACCAAACCGACAGCGATTCTGTTATCCAAGAGATGGTAAAGAAAGGATCCCCCATAAAGATCCTGGCTTAAGGGATAGCCGATGGAGTGACATACCAAACCCGGATCCGATTTTTCAGGATCAATTTCCCAGATCTCCTTGATTCCCAAAGCATGAGTCTGAGCCCGGCAGGATTGATCCAGTTGAAACCCTTGAATCGCCTTTTTGGTCAACGATCCCCGACAACCTTCAGCCAAAACCGTTACCTTGGCCTGAATCTCAACACCGGGTTGAAAATTGGCTTTGGGATTTCCCTGACGATCCCGACCCTGATCCTGGGTGATAACTCCCTGAACCCGATCATGCTCATCAAAACTGAATTTGGAAGCAGAAAATCCCGGAAAGATATCAACGCCTAAACCTTCGGCAACCTTGGCCAACCAACGACAAAGCTCACCCAAACTGATGATATTCAAACCCTGATTGGAGACCTTACTTTGAACCGGCAGATCAACCGTTTTGCCAGCCGTCAGAAAGGAGAAGCGCTCTTTATCAACCGGAAGCTGATCAAATGCGTTCTGACTCTCCAAGCGCCATTCCGGTAACAGCTCATCCAAAGCTTTGGGATCCATAATCGCCCCGGAGAGAATATGGGAACCGATCTCCGCCCCTTTTTCCAACAAGCAGACCGAAAGATCCCTATTTTTTTCCTGAGCTAACTGCATCAATCGAATTGCCGTGGAAAGACCCGATGGCCCCCCACCAACAATAACCACATCAAAGGTCAGAATATCCCTCTCCATTAACGCCTGCCTTCATTTGCTGGAAAAGAAGAGTCAATCATACATTGTTGCATGGCCATAGCGATACATTTCAATCATTTCAGTTGGAATTCCCCAATCATCGGCCTTAACTTTATCATGAAGCTTTTCCAGATCAGCACGATACATCTCCCTAACCTGATCAACCATTCGTCCTTGAGCGGGATTGAAACCATGCTGATAACCGGCACTTAACAGATGACGTGAACCTTTTTCAATCGCCTGCTCCCTGGTCATTGTTTTCAAAGGTGGTCGTTCCGGGTTAAAGAGGGCAAAACGCTCATCAACGGATTCCCCCAAAATCATTCGGCTCATGATATCGGAGATCACCGGTGAAAGATGAAAGCCATCCCGTTTGGTTCCGGTGGCAATGAAGAGATTATTCAAGGAGGTCTTTCCCAAAAGCGGGTAGGTATCCTGTGTTGTTGGCCGCCAACCGACATTGATGCGAACCAGTTCAGCACGATAGAAGCCGGAATTAAGCTGTTCGATGGCGGCTTTGGAAAGGGATTCAACATTGATCAGGCGACTGTATTGATGGGGAACCGGTGAGATAAAGTTGGTTGCGCCGATCAGAATATGGTCATTGGGGATATCGGGCTGTTGAAAGAAGGGAACGCTATAGATTCCGCAGGCCAGTCCCCGATTGGGTGTCCGAATACAATTTTTATGGGGGGCATTTTCAGACCGGAATTGAAGAGAGACACCGATGCCATAGAAAACCGGTTGGACCCGAATATCAAGCTCGCTGTCATTAATAATTTTGCTAACGGTGGCCCCGGTTGCCAGAAGAAAGGAGTCACCGCTTAATTGGGTCTGATCGGAGAGTTGAACCGCTTCGATGCCGGAAGGATTGGCAATCAACTTTTCAACCTGACAATCCAGGAACTGAACTTGAGGAAATAGAGCCAGAACGGCATCAAGTTTTTCCATCATCAGTCGGGGATTGATCCACCCTTCATCATGAATCAGCAGAGCCCTTGTTGCTCTTGATCTTTCAGCAGGTTTATAGTTGGGGATATCTTTGGGATCAACCTGTTCATAGGACTCTTCAAACTCATCCAAGGCTTGTAGAATGGCTTGATAGTTTTCATCATCAAGAGTGTCAGCGGCTGTATTATTGATGACGAAAGTACCCCGATCAAAGCAGCCCCCTTCCAGCACTTCACATTTTGAGCAGCCATGGGGTAGATGGGAGCCCCCTGTTTCGATGATCTCCTTTTCAAAATCGGGCCACATTCTTGTTGCCAGATGACTCAGTTCAAAATGATACATGCCGCTATCGGAATCCAAGGAGCCTTTTTCGATTTCGGCAAAGGAGTTCAACATGGCGGCAGCGGCTAATGTGGCGGAACCGGGTCTCTCTTTTTTGCCGATGATGATAATTTGATCATTGGGTTGAGCTTTTTTAGCCAATCGGAAAGCGATGCTCATGGCCAGAATGCCGTTACCCAGAATGATACTTTTCATGCTCTTCCCTTATCTAAAGATCCGATTGAACGATCATGGATGAATAGGATTTGCTGCATAATGCTGAACTTCCCAAGATTTCCTTTACCAAGACAAATTTCAGCATAAAAAATAGCTTTCTGGCATTCCAGAAGAGGTCATCATATTCAGCATGGTGCACTTCAAACTGGCTTCAATACTCTGATTATCATATCGCCTTGAGGAGAGCTGATTGCCAAAAATGGTCTTGAATCAAAGGAGAGCGTTTTCAGCCAAACTTCTTCAAAATATGGTTCACATATCTGTCTGCAACCCCTACATTATAGCCTAACATGCCAAATCAAGTCACTTACCAAGGCTAACCCCTTCCCATCAAAGCGATCAACCATGGACCCCGTCCCACCCCTTGGGCAAAATAGCGCTATCTCCCTTCAACTGTCCCCTCCATCCAACCGGAAGAAGAGATGAAAGCTTTCTTCAAACTGCCTTTTCACACCCTTGGTCCCACATTTCCCTTTCTCCCCCTTATATTTCTCTTGGCTGCATGCACACCCCGCTTTGAACTCCCGGATGTCTCCCCTCTGGAACTGGAAAAGGAGACCCGTCATCTTAACCGTTTGGCTGTTAAAGCGGATCTGGAGAAGGAGAAACGATTAACCCGAATCGGATTCAAGATCAAAACCGCCAATGCCCCTTTATGTGATGATCGAATCCAAGGAGCTATCGGGGCCAAATTTACCGTTGCTTCCCAATTCAAGGAGGATTACCGCCAAGCCTTGAAAGAGACCGAAGCGATCGGATCCGGTCTGCAGGCACGAATTATCGTTCCCGGATCCCCTGCTGATCATGCCGGATTGATGGTTGGAGACAAAATTATTGCCGTTAACGGAACAAATATTCAAAAAGATGGCGCTAACGGTATGGACTCCCTGATAAGCGCTCTCAATACCTTGTCAACAATCCAACTGACCATTGAACGGAAAAATTCAACATTCCCAATAACCGTCAATCCGGTTTCCGCCTGTTCCTTTCCCATTGTCTATCTGATTGATGACGGAATTAACGCCTTTGCCGATGGAAAACGCCTTTCAGTCACCGCCGGGATGATGCGCTTTCTGAAAAATGATGATGAATTGGCTTGGGTTTTAAGTCATGAGATGGCCCACAGTGTGATGCGAATCTATGTGATGGGTCATAAGGGGGAGTTCATGGCTGATTATCTGGGCGCCTATTTTACCGCCAGAGCCGGATATGATCTCTCAGCAGCTACCGATTATTGGCGGAGAATGGCTGCCGAAGATCCCGCCTCCATCGGTGAACAGTCAACGGGGGTTCATCCCTCAACGGCCATACGCATCGTTGCCATCGAAAAAACAGTAGAGGAGATCGAACAAAAAAGAGTCAACGGCCTTCCTCTTGAACCTGAAGAGAAAAATTGGTTCACACTCCCCTAACCAACGGATGAGAAGGGGGCGATTTCACGGTTCTGGCGATCATCTCATAAAGCAGGGTGATCATGATGAAAAATGCCCCCGCCCCTAATAAAACTCCAACATCCTTAACCGTTATCGGAACCAAACCTAATAAGTCCCGGATTGAGGTCATCATCACCACAAGCTGAAGAATCAATGAGAAAAATACCGTTCCCCAGATCCAACTATTGGCAAAAAATGGTACCTGATGCCCTCGCCGGACAATAAAGACCAGAATCAACTCATAAAGGATAACATAATTGAAGACCATCGTTTGAGCCTTTAACAACCGGTTGGGATCATCCCCATACCCCCCATAAAGCAGAAACAAACCCATGGCGATCACTGTTCCCGTAACGCCCAAAACCGTAATGAATAAAATTCCCGATAACGAAACAATCCCCTCTTTTGGCGATCTCGGTTGACGCTTCATGATCCCCTTACCATAAGGATCAACACTGCAAGCCAGAGCCGGTGCCCCATCGGTAATCATGTTGATCCAGAGCAGAAGAATGGCGGTCAACGGAAGATTCAGCCCAAAAAGAACTGCAAAAAGAATCAATAACAACTCACCCAGATTTCCCGAAAGAAGCAGAATGATCGACTTCTGAATGTTGTCATGAATCCCCCTCCCCTCCTCAATTGCTGTGACAATATGGGAGAAACTGTTATCCAAAAGAACAAAATCCGCTGCTTCCCGAACCACATCATCACCACTGCCCAGAGCAATACCAATATCGGCCTTCTCCAACGCCGGAACGTCATTCACCCCATCTCCGGTCATCGCCACCACATAATCCAATCTCTGAAGTGCTTCCACAATCCGACGCTTATGATGAGGCGACATTCGGGCAAAAATTGAAGCCCCATTCTCCAAAGCCCCCAACAGAACCGCATCCGGCATCAATTCAAACTCAGAACCATCAATCACATCCCCCAACAGACCAATCTTCCTCCCCAATGCCAAAGCGGTTTCCTTGGAATCCCCTGTGATCATGATGACTCGTATTCCCGCCTGACGACACTTTCGTAACGACTCCTTAACCTCTTCCCTTGGTGGATCAACCAGCGCCTGAAGCCCTACAAAAATCAAACCCTCCTCCTCACTATCCTGTCGATCAACAACAGGCTTCCAGGCAAAACCCAAAACCCGCATCTGTTGGGATCCATAATGACGAATCTGATCCTCAATCTTCTCCCTTCCCACCGAATCCAGAGTCACAATCCGACCCTGCACCATCACCCGATCACAACAGTCCAAAAGCTTTTCAGGGGCTCCCTTGACATAGATCACCTCTCCCCGATCCCCCAAAAGCTGAACACTCATCCATTTTCTATCCGAATCAAAAGGCTTACCCCCAATCCGTTGTGCCTGACAACTCACCCCCATCCTCTCCGCCGCCTGCCCTAAAGCTCTCTCCATGGAATCAGCCAAATCCTGACGACATAAATATCCAATTTCAAATAATAACCGATCAATCTCCCCCTCAATCCCATCCGAAAATGAGACCTCCCCATCCAAACTCCACGCCTTTACCACGCTCATCCGATTGGCTGTCAAGGTTCCCGTCTTATCGGTGCAGATCACATTGCAACCCCCTAGATTCTCCACCGATGAGAGATGACGAACCCAGGAGTTCTTCCTTAACAGTCGTTTCACCCCTACACTTAATGAAACCGAAATCACCGCCGGCAGTGAGGTAGGAACCACAGCGACCATCAAACAGACCATGATAAAGGCCAAAGCACTTAACGATTGAAAAGTCCACTCCTGAACTCCAATTCCATGCCAGATCGATAGAGCAAAAACCAACAGACAGAGAACAATAACCACCATCGATAAACGACGACCAAATACCCCCAACCGTCTCTGAAATGGGGTTATCTCAATCCCCATAGCCCTCCTCTTTCCTCCCGACAAAGACCACTGAGTATCCTTGCCCACCTCAACCACCATCCCCTGACAACTCCCCCCAACAATCGCCGTTCCTGCATAAATCATATTAAAGTGTTCCGACAACGGTTGATCGGCAACCACAGAACCCACACCCTTGGCCACAACACCCTTTTTCCCCACCAATGCCGATTGATCAACCAATAATCCCCTTGAATCCATCAAACGACAATCCGCTGGGATACGATCCCCCTGATGCAACTCAATAACATCCCCCAACGTTAAACGCCCCTCATCCATCCGCCTCCAAACCCCATCCCTCAAAACCCGAACACCCTTTCCTCCTCTCCCCTTCAACTCCTCCATGGATCGCCAGGCACTGTATTCCTGAAAAAATCCGATCAGAACATTCATCAACACAATGACCAGAATGATCAAAGCATCAATCCATCTCTCAAACAGAAAGGAATAGATAACCGCAAAAAGAAGAATTCTGGTAATAAAGCTCTTGAACTGGCCCCAAAAAATGAACCCAATCGGGGAAAAGCTCTCATCAGAAATAACGTTGGCCCCAAAGAGTTTCACCCTCTCCTCAGCCTCAACCGAAGAGATCCCCTTTTCATCACTCCTGACCGCTTCAAAGATTGATTCAAGAGAGAGACGATGCCAATCCATGACTACCCCCTTCTGTTATTGAGGACAAACAGAATTAGGAAACAATCTTTTAATAAAGAAGCCCTATTTAACACAAAAGAAAACAGGCAGCAGAAGACGCTCTTCGGATGGATAAATAAGATCTGAAGAGTGTTTGACCTGGGAGAAAATTGAGTGGAGAGCATGAGAAGACCTCCCGATCCATCAACATCCAGTCACCTATAGGAGTGTTTGCCAGGATCGGGAGTTCCTCAAAAAAGAGTAGAAGAGACCTTTATGATGGAATTGGAACATTCAGGACAAAAACCAAGTCATTTTTTATCGATTATTCTCTTCATGGAGAATCTCCTCCTCTTCCTCTTCATCCTTTCCAATTTCCATATCCAGACTTAAATCCCTGGCAGCTTTGGCGGTCATCAGTTTCATAAAGAGTTGAAGATCGGTATCACTCCCCTCACCCCCACCGGTTGAACCAAAAACCTGCCTGGGAACCTGACGTTTGGCAAAAGCATCGGCCCAATACTGTTGAGCGGTAACCCACGCTTCCAATTTCTGCGCCAACGCATTATCCGCCCTTAAAATCGCCTCTTTCCGATAAGCCTCCGCTTCCGCCGTCACCCTCACAGCCTTGGCATCAATCTCCGCCTGTTCCAACCGAATCTGAGCCGTCTCCTTATCGATCTCTGCCTGCTCCTTCTGCTGTTGGGCTTTGGTCAATGCCAACTGCTTCTGGGTTTCAGCATTGGTTGTCTTCTCAATCTGATTCACTTTCGCCTGAGCCTGCCTCTCCGCAACCTCCCTTTCACCTTTGGCAATCGCCAACAGCTTCTGCTCCTCCTCCTGAACCCGCTTCTCCCTGGCAATGGCCCGATCCGCTGAAGCCTGCTGTTTCAACTCCATCCTGGTCTGAAACTTCTGATTGGGCCTCATATCGGTAATCCTGGCATCAACAACCTGAACACCAAATTCCGTAAACTTCTGACCCTTCCGCAACGGCTGACCATTCTTGTCATATTGACGCTGAACCCGAAATACAACCTTCTTGCCATCCCCATACGATTGCTGCTCCTTCCCCTTGGAGACATTGGCCGATCCCTTAACCCTTGCTGTCAGATCATCAACAACCACCTCTTTTCTCTTGACAATATAGATCCCATTGCCCATCTGATTCTCAAACTCGGTATTAAACTCCGTTCTGCCGCCACTGAAATACTCCTCGGCACTCATCAAAGCTCCGGTTGATTGCAAAGTCTCCCTAAAAGCCGGAATCAATGAGGTGTTGAGAAAATTGGATGGGGTTCGATACTCATGAACCAGATGCAGAAACGCCTCTTGATCTGCCGGAATACGAAAACGGGCGGTCGCTTGGGCATTGGCATCCACCTGATCCAGAAACATGATATTTTGCGGGGGTAAGATCGCCGATGTCCGACCCCCTTCCGCCGATGATGTATCCCCTTCCGCCTTAACCCGTCTTAATGCCACCGCCTGAACCGTCATTGCTTTCTTCCAGGCATTGATACGACCATAACCCAAAACACTATAACCTACAGTATCAACAACTCTTTCC
>JBQGBW010000093.1:0-16198 GCA_052043475.1 Magnetococcales bacterium HHB-1 | reverse complement strand
GTTTCAATCCACGCCCACTCCGAAAAGTGGGCGAAACATTAAATCAGCGCAGTACCACGGCGAATGGCCGCATGTTTCAATCCACGCCCACTCCGAAAAGTGGGCGAAACTTGATAATCATAGAAGAAGTAAATATAAAAGATAGTTTCAATCCACGCCCACTCCGAAAAGTGGGCGAAACATTATTTCGATAGAGACTATCCAGGTCGCTTTGGAGGTTTCAATCCACGCCCACTCCGAAAAGTGGGCGAAACTTTTCGATGGATCTTGAAATTTCAAGAAAAGAAAAAGGTTTCAATCCACGCCCACTCCGAAAAGTGGGCGAAACTTCATCTTCATCTTTCATCTCCATCTTTCATCTCCGTTTCAATCCACGCCCACTCCGAAAAGTGGGCGAAACAGTTTTGTCCATGTACAGAATATTCATGTATATATGTTTCAATCCACGCCCACTCCGAAAAGTGGGCGAAACTTCGAATAGGAGCGGGTAGCGCTATTACTCAAGGGGTTTCAATCCACGCCCACTCCGAAAAGTGGGCGAAACGCAAAAAATTTCAACACGCTCTCGGCCTTCTCTATGTTTCAATCCACGCCCACTCCGAAAAGTGGGCGAAACGAAGAGTATAGGGGAGGTACGAGATTAAGGGAGATAGTTTCAATCCACGCCCACTCCGAAAAGTGGGCGAAACTGCTATTCTTATTTATTATTTTCTCAATCCTAGCATTTGTTTCAATCCACGCCCACTCCGAAAAGTGGGCGAAACTGCCCGGTGAGCCAGCGCCACACATAATCCCTATGATGGTTTCAATCCACGCCCACTCCGAAAAGTGGGCGAAACGGTTGAAAGAACCTTCTGTTCGCCGTAGTTTTTTATGTTTCAATCCACGCCCACTCCGAAAAGTGGGCGAAACTTCGAGCCTTGCGAAGGACAAGCAGATGCTACCCAGTTTCAATCCACGCCCACTCCGAAAAGTGGGCGAAACCGTGTGCTCTTCGCGTTCCTGATAGCTTGCGCATGTTTCAATCCACGCCCACTCCGAAAAGTGGGCGAAACTGCTGGCAGCATCGTGACGCTGTTCATCGCGCTCAGTTTCAATCCACGCCCACTCCGAAAAGTGGGCGAAACCCGTTAGAGCTGATTTGTCTGAGTTGTCTCTTGAGTTTCAATCCACGCCCACTCCGAAAAGTGGGCGAAACCAAAAATCGATACATATGCTCTGTAAAGTGCGTCGTTTCAATCCACGCCCACTCCGAAAAGTGGGCGAAACGGTATGATTTCTGGAAATCATATGTATTCTGATATGTTTCAATCCACGCCCACTCCGAAAAGTGGGCGAAACATTCTGGCAAACTCCCATCGCTAATCGCCCACCATCCGTTTCAATCCACGCCCACTCCGAAAAGTGGGCGAAACTCCATCCTGGCTTTTTAACTTCATAAGCCGTGAATAGTTTCAATCCACGCCCACTCCGAAAAGTGGGCGAAACTATCTGATTCAGAGATTATAAATTCATATCCGCCAGTTTCAATCCACGCCCACTCCGAAAAGTGGGCGAAACAGTCCACGTTTATCCGTTCGTTGTGGCGTGGCTGTAGTTTCAATCCACGCCCACTCCGAAAAGTGGGCGAAACCAAATCTATGGAAGAGATAATGTTTTCCATCAAAGTTTCAATCCACGCCCACTCCGAAAAGTGGGCGAAACGTCTTGAGAGTGATCTGATGGGACTTAGTTTAAGTGTTTCAATCCACGCCCACTCCGAAAAGTGGGCGAAACCGCGCGTTTGCAATACATTGTTTTTTCTATTAAAAAAAGAGGGTTTGCGCGAATGATGTTGAAACACCATATCTGTAAACAACATTTTTTTATAAGAAAACAACAACATATTGTAAACATTGAAAAACTTATCAGCGCGGCATAACGCATATTTTGCATCTCATCAAGGTTCGCGCAAAAGGTCTATACAATCAAGGGATCATTAGAATAGATGAACACACCCCCATGTCATCATTAAAAACAGTAGACCAACACCAGAGCAACACAGATTGCAGCACCCCCTTTGATCATGCCCACACCGACATTATGATCCTCTATCAGAGCAGGACGTAGCATCATACCCTTAATCAGATAACGATTTAAGATAAAACGGGCAATCGGGAGAAGAAGCAGACCAAGAATGGCATAGTAGAGAAAATAAACAATTCGCTCATAGAGATCACCACCCTGTGCTAAACCGGTCATCAGAATAATGCTGTATCCAATCAGATTACCCCCCCAGGCAATCCCCACCGCCACATTACGATGCTCTTTGAGTTCCATCATTTCATCATGGCGTGTAACGGCACGATAGAGCCAGGAGTAGAGGGTCAACCCTAATTGGCCTAAGATAAATGCAAGGAGAAAGAGCGTCAGATTAACACTGCCGTGTATGCCTCCGGCAATAATCAATCCTGAGCCTAAGTTGGTTGCCAGGAGAACGGCACCCACACCGCTATTCTGGTGCTGAACCAGTTCTGGTGTGATGGAGAAGCGGTAGAGAATCAGACGATCATTGATGGGTCCAACTAAAAGCAGTGCCCCCATACCCAAAATGGCATAAAGAAGAATGGGTTGTAGATCATCGAGAAAGTGATTCAGAGTGAGTGGGATGGATGAGTCATCGGTAAATACACCACAGATCACCGCAATCAGTCCACCTAAGTAACCGATTAAGGCAAGAGCAATGGCACTGTTTTGATGCTCTTTGAGTTCCTCCCGGATCTCGTAGGGCGTGGCCAGATCATAGACCCAACGGCCAATGATCAAAAGGAGGAGTGCGACGGCAAAGTATCCGGTTCCGTAGAGGAACCATGTAAGAATGGCGGTCATGGATCTTCTCTTAAAAGGCTAGGTATCATTGTAGGTATGACAAAAATAGATGAGGAAGAGCGTAGAAAAGATAAAGGCAAAGCCCCCCCACTCTAAAGTGATCTGATTATGGGCTAAGAAGGAGAGATAACCATAAAGATTATCGGGAAAGCGTTGTTCAGCCTGTTGTACGATTGCAAGACTTTTTTGCCAATATTTCAGCAGATAAAAAGTGACCCAAAAGGGAGGTGTGAGGGCGATAATATGGAGGATAATGCTCTTTTTATATTTAAATAAGAAGGAGAGTGCGAGGAGAAAAGGCAGATACCAGATAAGGGTAAATAGATTATCCAATGCACTCAAATCAATGATGCCTTGACTGCTTATGTTCATAAAAGGGAGATTGGGTGTCTCAAGACAGATAATCAGTGCAACAACGAAGAGAATTTGCGATAAGGTTCGGTCGATAAAATAGCCAACACCACGCTGAGGTTCTTTTTCTATGGTGGTCTCTTCAGGAGGATTTTTCCTGAAGTGTTGACCCCTTGCCCGGAAGCGCCACTGATGATGATGGCTGTGCAGTTCTCCCAGGATAATCAGATACTGATTTTGATCCAGGGGTTGATAGTAGAGGCGTGGGTAATTGTTTTTGCCATAAATAAAGAGGGTTGGCAATGCGGTTGTGGTCTGACGTGTTGTTTTTTTTAAAATAAATGTGAGCGTCTCGATATGGGAGGGAAGTTGTGCAAAGGTGATACGGCAGCGGTATGGATCTAACCACTCGATTCCTGGGATATTCTGTTCCGTTTGATAATTAAGAATCTTTTTAATATTTGTATTGATTTCCAAACGCACGTTGCTTTGCGCCGAATTCTGGAGTTCAAAGGTCAACTCTGGACGGGCTTGATGACTATTGGCAATGGTGAGTGACTGTTGCACGGTCGCGCCCTAAAATCAAGAGGATCGACTAAAAACTGTTTTATCCTACACTATTTGCACGTTCGTTCCAATCCTGCCAGTCGTTTTTATAAGACCAAATGGTGGTTATAAGCAGGCAGAAGAGAATAAAAAATCCGCTCCACTCCAGCGTGATCTGATTATGGGCTAAAAAAGTCAGCTTTGCTTGAGGAATGTTGACTATATCCTGGGCAAGGGTCGCAAGCACAGCCTGTTGTTCTTGCCATAAAAAGAACAGAGATAGCGTGGTCCAGAGTATCAGGGGAAGGCTAAGCCAGATAAATCTTCGCTCCAGATAGAAGACAGCAAGACCGCTACCTAAGATGGCAAACCCTAAGAAAGGATTATATTCAAAGAGGGTGAGTTCGCCTTGGGAGGCCAGATTGCTCCAGGGAAGAAAACTACCGATAAAGAGCCCGATCACTGCCATGAAAACCAGAACCAAATCAGAAAGATCACCAATAATCTGGCTTAAACTGACGGGTGGGGTCTCCGTATCGGACACATGACTCTGTTGATCACTCTCCTTGATCTCTTCTGCTGATTTTTGTTCTTCATTGGTGACATGATAAAAGGGTTTAAGTGCATCATGTTTTTTTCTAAAACCCTGACCGATAGCACGAAAACGCCAAGTCTCACGATAGCTGTAGAGGTGACCTAAAATCAGTTGCCGCTCCTGGGGATGGCGTTGATCCAGTTCATAGAGAAGAAGCGGAGAGCCCTCGGCGTTGCGTATGGTGATCGAGAGCGATTTAAGATCATTAAAATTAACCGTTCCCCCAGGATCCGTAAGGGTAAGGGTGAAGGCCAGTTTACGTATTTTATGGGGGAGATCCTCAAAAGAGATTTTACAGCGGTTATGATCAAGCCATTGGATACCTGGTGGCGGACTGTTCTGATCCTGTGGTGAGAGCGGATAGTAATTGCCTGCACGCGCATTACCGTGCAGTGGATAGAGTTCCAGCAGAACGGCATCATGCCATTGAGGTCGAGAAGCGTTGATCTCAACAATCAGTTCGGCATGCGGTTGATGGCTATCGATAATGGTCAACGTCTGTCCGGTCTGCACGAAATCACCTCTTATCTTAAATGGTATGGCTTGCTGTATGAGGATCTCAACCATTATATCTTATAATGTCATAGTTTATATCATTTATAAATTTTTTTATCACGCTTTTGCTTATACGATAATGTCAGTAGTTCTTACTGGCTCTTCCTCTCGTTGGATTGCATGGGCATGGGTAGAAAAACTTTGATAAAACACCAACCCCGCAAGGCACGCTTTTAAGCTGTGGAGCGTTAATTTAAGTGGGGTTGTATGGAAATGCGGAATGGTGCACGTTGATCCGGAGTTTTCCGTGCTTATCACAAACATATCCAAAGGTAAATTCAACCTTCACCTCTTTCTCTGTTTTGGCATCCGTAAAAAAATAGTTTCCCATAGCAATGGCAGAATGATCGTTGATCAGGATACCTGCATTTTCAAAACGCACAGCACGCCAGGGCTGTAGAGCAAACCCCTTGTCCTCAGCGATGATCCCGCCAACAAAATAGGAGAGAGCCTCCTCTTTAGTGAGGCGAAACTGCTGAATGGTGGCTTTTGTCGGTTTAAAAAGAACAATACCTTCATCATAGCTGTAAAGCGTATCCACATGCTTTTCTGCAACCATTTTGTAAGCATCTTTATTGATGTAGGCTTTACCGATGGCAACAATACCGTCTCCCCAACGTTTCTGGGCTTTAAGAACGTCGGCTTCTGTGATGGAATGGGTGCATGTTGAACTGTTCATAAGCGGAACCTTGATCAGTAGAGGATCTCTATCCATTGTGATTTGCTTTAAAGAAAGCGTACGTTTTATCGGTCTTTAGGCAACCGATTCTATGGTTAATTGTGCACAAAAAAAACAAATTCACCAGGGTTGGTCTTCTGAGCAAGCCAACGTATATGGATACCAACACCTGAAGCAGAGCCAGTCTGTTACTGAATACGTGGCATGCGTTATGTTGTTTTCTCTCTATTTGCACCACTTTTAAATCAGTTCTTCCAGAGCGGTTAAGAATCCTTGCTATCCTCCTTCACAGCACTTACTCTTAAGAGCGTAACAATAAAACGAAAAGCGTAAAAACGAAAAGCGTAACCACAATGAATTATTGGCGCTTTTTATCAATAACGTATTTTTGCTCATTGGATTAGGATACGGGGCCTATGGGTGGAAAAACAGAACAAGATGAAGGCACACGATTTCGGTGTCCTGTGTGTGGTGGTCGTCCTGCACGGATTTTTCAATGCAACATGTGTGGTGAAGTACGGTGTGGTCAGAGCACCTGTACAGGCAGTAAACGCATGAATCGTGGTTGGGCCGGTCAGGGTTCGCAGTGCCGCAGTTGTGGAGAAGGGCGCTATATGGTGCTCGACTTTTTTAGTAAAAAGATGGAGAAATTTTTGCGTCAGTGGCAGCGTCTTCAGGCGGAAAAGAAAGCCAAGGAGCGTATGCTGGCTGCAAAAAAGAAAAAAGAGAAAGGAACAGAGTAACGTAAATTTTAAAGACCATGAAAATCAATCATGGTCTTTTTTTTTGCATAATCTGTTGTATCCCGCTTTTTTATGATGACATATATTTGTCCATCTTATGGAACAGAGTGTCGTATCTGGTCACTGTCTTTGATACAAAGTTGTTTCTATATGTCAGGTGTTCTATTGACCATATCGTCTTAACATACTGTATTTAGATTGTTTTATTGTTATGGTCTCTCTCTTGCTTGTTGTTCGGGTAAGATTTTTTAAAAGGCATGATTGGCTTTTTAAGAGATTCCTTTAAAGCGTCTTCATCGTCTATCCTTAAATGATCCGAATGATGGACCGGATTGAGATCAATCATGGAAGGCTTTTGCTTTAGAGAGATCATTTTATGCGATCTCTTATTTAAGAGGAGTGATTTATGAAAACAGAGGATAGAGGATTCACGCTGATTGAGTTGATGATCACTTTAGCCATTATTGGCATATTGGCGGCTTTGGCGATTCCTGCCTATCAGGACTATATCTGTCGTGCGCAAGCCGCAGAGAGTATTCACCTGATGCGTTCTGTCAAGGGCGCTCTGGCCGAACGTTATGCCAACACAGGGGGATGGCCAGCCGACTTAACCACCAGCATCTCATCGTTGACGGGAAAATATACCGAAACAATCGCAGTGGAAAGTTCTGGTGATAATCTGGTGATGACCGCCACAATGAACAGTGCGGTAAGGGGTGGTGTCAACAGCAATTTAAATAGCCGAACCATCGCTTTTGGTACATTCGATGGTGGTGGAACCTGGAAATGTGGTCCAGGCTCTGAAAATCCCATTGATACACGCTATCTTCCAACATCCTGTCGCGATACCGTGACAGAGTAACGGTCCAGCGTAAATAAGTCTGGATTGATGCATTAATTTTTGTCTTTAAAATTTTTTGATCCCAAAGAGAAGAACCATGAACAGAACCGAAACCGTCGCTCAGGGCCATGAGAGCCCATTTCTTCATCGTTTAAAGGGACGTTTTGATGGATTGATCCGTATGGATGATCTGGTGCATCTGAATCAGTTTATCTCGGATCATGATGGATGGTATCTGTTTGAGCCAGGTGCAGCCATTCCATCGGAAACCGTTTCAGGAGATGCCGCCTGTTATCATCTAGAGAGTTTGATCGAGGAGATCCTACGGGAGGAGCGGGGAATCTGGACCACAATGGTCTATATTCAGAATATTGACCATCCAGAGATCATCAAGGTTTTTCATCCTCGAAGAGCTGGATGCGGCTGTGGTGGTGGCAGCAGTGCCATTAAACCATGGTGGATCTTATCCAGGATTAAACCTCAGGCGCACCCTTCATGGCAGAATACCGGCTGTGAAATCTCTATTGAGTCGGAGAAGAAGGATAAGAAATCGTGGTGGAAACGGTGGCATTAGTGGTATCCGCCGCACTGGTGATTGATCATCAGGATCGGGTACTCTTATCCCAGCGGGCGAAAGGGCGTTTAAAAGATCTTTGGGAATTTCCCGGTGGGAAGTGTGAGCCAGGAGAGCAGCCAGAAGAGACGGTAATCCGTGAACTGCGTGAGGAACTGGATATCGAGATATCCGATCCTAGCGCCTGGGGTTTTGCATCGCATCGTTATCCTGAGTTTCATCTGCTCTTGCTGCTTTTTCTCTGTCGGCATGTAAAAGGTGTACCGCGTGCGGCCCAGGATGAGATTGCCGCAGTACGTTGGCAACCGCGCCACCTTTTAGATCAACTGAGGTTTCCACCGGCAAATGATCTTCTGATTCAACGGTTAATGCAAGAAAAGCCTATAATATAATAAAAACAAATGTAGAATATGCATAGAAAAAAGGGATGAAATTTTTCATCCCTTTTTTCTGTCTCAAAAGATCTCTGGAAGCTTTAAGCGCTGATATCCACACGGGCTAGTGCATTGCCGGGATGAGCGCGCGCGGTTTGCACAAGCTGTTTGGTCTTTTGTGCTTGCTGTTGCTCTGTGGCAATGGCTTTCTGTTCCAGTTTGTTGTCTGTTTTTGCAGAGACCTCTTTGATCGTATTATTGACCTGTTGCGAGAAACCAGAAAACTTTGCGGCATTTGCCTCGGTAAGATCAGAAACGATAGACATTGGCACCCCTCAATAAACAAAATACAGCTACGATAGATTTATTTTATAACACGGTCTTTGGATCATCCGTGATCGAAAGCGGAGAAATAAGTTACAAAGCGATGACGCTGTAACCTTGGAGAGCTTATTATAGACGACTCCTCAGGAAAGAAAAGGAATAAATGCAAAAATATTCATAAAACTAAAAAAAGGGATTTGGCCGCCTGTTTACTGGTTCAAATAGACTTATATACTGCTTTTATACGCGGTAGTTCTGGTATGGACAGCGTGTCCAAAAAACACCTCCAGTGTGACTGGAAAACGGCCCTTTGGATCCTTAAAATTTGATTTATAACAGTGGAGGATTTGTTTTAATCGGTTACGTCCAGAAACTCCCGGAGTAGATAAAGGATAAGGATTGATGGCACCAAACTGGCGTAACATGGACCAAAGTTCCTCAGCTTGATGAAGAAAGAAGGCCCCCTGTTCGCGATCAATGACCGCCAGAGCCAATCTTGAAGCGTGGAGCAGATCGCCTAACTGGTGGATGTCGGGTGCAGCCAGCGTGGTTTCTGGTGTATTAGGATCGGTTTGATTCTGTTGTTGGCAGAAACGGAGCTCTTTTAAGGTATTCGCTCCGATCATGGTAAAGAAGAGCATCCCCTCTGGTTTGAGAATCCGTTTAATCTCCTTAAACAGCTTTTGTGGATGACTGCTCCAGTGAATAAACATATTGGAGAGAATAAGATCAAAGCTCTGGTTCGCAAAAGGGAGCCTCTCCTCACCGACTAAGGCAGGCGATCTTTTGCGAAAGAGTCTTTTTTTCTCGCGAATCAGCGGAATAAAGGCTTCTGCTGGTGCCATCTGTATCAATTTGGCTTTAGGGTAGCGTTGACGTAGATGATCACTGGTATGAGGTGTACGTGAGCCAAGATCAAGAATATGTTGGGGCGTCAGTTTTATCCCCGTCAGACGATCATCCAGATCCATGGCTAAACGTTCCATAAAAAAATTATGGTTAACAAAGCTGGTCGCGCGCCGTTGCCACGTTTTATGGATTCTTTGGCGATTTTTATTGGGTTTTTTTGTGAAGGGTTTAAGAGGATAGGTGGTTATCATGGGGCTTCAATTTAGATGATTGCAATGGGTTTTGGTGTATGCTTTTGTTTAAAGATATAAAGAACTTTTTATCGTTCTTTGTTACTAAAGATTTAAGTTGATCCAATGTTGCTGTGTGTGGCCATTGTGACATAAACAGGCTATAATTTAAAACAGCATAGAGAAACTTTACATCCATGCCTTTTGAATACAAACCACGCTGTGTGAGGCTTAAAGTAAGATTATGAAATATCCACGCACTTCTAAACTGTTCTCCCTTTTGCTTCTACTTCTTCTGATGGGCTGGAAGCCGGCCACAGCAGAGATGGTTGAAGTGATCGCCTCAGGACCATCCAAACAGGCTGCGGTCAATACCGCGTTACGAATGGCAATAGAACAGGTGGCGGGCACTTTGATTCAAGCCTCTTCTCAGGTGAATAATGGCCGCCTGGATCTAGATCGATTGGTGACCTCAAGCAGTGGTGTTGTAAAAAAATATCGTATTCTGGCAGAAAGAAAAGATCCGATTGAGTCGGTTTATAAGGTGAAGGTGCAGGCGGATGTCAATACAGAGAAGCTCCAGGTTGCCTTAAAAGAGTTTTTTAAAGATCCACGATTCCAGAAAGCATTTCAGAATGCCACCTTTGATCAACGTCGGGTCATGGTGCTCTACCGTTTTACTCCTGGACGTGCAGCAAGCTCTGGAGGCTTGAGTGCCAACAGTCCAGGACCACGGGTATTGGTAGATCTAGTAGAAGATCGTTTAACAGAGTATGGCTTCCGGGTTTTTCTTCCCAGACAGGTGCAGCGGATTCAAAAAAAAGTGGCCGCAGGGATTGTTAATCAAAAGAGTGCCTTGGCTTTGGCCCAACAGGAGCAGGCAGATGCGATGGTCTGGATCGATCTGACCGCACACTCCGACCCCTCCTCCTATAACTATTGGAAAATTCAATTCTCCATGAGCGCCAAAGCCTTTGATGCCACCACCGGTGAACTGTTTGCCACCGTGCATGAACAGGGTAAGGCGATGAGTCAGGGCAGTGCGGGAAGCGTGGAAAATGGTCTTGTGCGCGGCATCCGGCAGAGCACACCAGCGATGGCCAATAAACTGGTTGAGAAAATTGTCGGGCGCTTCTCTGGGGCCAGAGAGAAGTTTGTTGTGGTCAGTCTACGCAATCTTAAACTGCAATATCAGGATCAGGTCGAGGATCTGATGGATGATCAGGGTTGGAAATACAGGGTGAATCGTCAGACCGGTGATTATCTGGAGTTGGAGGTCTTTAGCGAATATGATCCAACAACTTTTCGTCGTGTGTTTCGCCGGGCAGTAAGAAAAGCCAAAATTCCTCTGATGTCGGTAGAGATGAAGGGCAATCGTGTGATCTTCCAGGGGCGTTAACAATGCAAAACGGTGCAAAGCAGGGTCGATTTTGGTTTTTAATGGTACTACTTGGCGTGCTTTTAAGTGGTTGCGCAACACCAGGGATTAAGATGACGGTACTGCGTTCAGCCGAATTTGCTGAAGCGGCCCAGTTGCGTCGTGTCGCAGTATTGCCTTTTGCAGGAAGAGGGGGACGTGCACTGGTTTCAGAGGTTGAAAGCCTGTTATTAAGTATTAATCTCAAGGGTAAGCCTCACTTTACTTTGGTGGAACGTAATCAACTCGATAAGGTGACCCGGGAAATCAGCCGTTCTAATGCGGACTTTTTTTTCGATAATACCAATGCGGTTAAAATTGGTAAGCTCACCAACGCACGCGGTATCTATACCGGCAGAGTGCATAAACTCTTTGTCCGGCAGCGGGAGTTCTATAAAACAGAGACGCGATGCTTAAAGCGCAGGCAACTCAAAAAAGAGGCCACACTCTTAGAACAAGCGCTGGCTGAATGTGTTCAGGAGGAGCACTACAGTGTCACCTGTATTGAGCGTGAAGCCGTTTTTGAATTTACACCAAAACTAATTCGGGTGGAGAGTGGCGAGATTGTCTACTCCCGAAGGCATTCAGGGCGTGATGTACATAAAGGGTGTCCCGCAGATGGTTTTACACCACGCTCCAAAGGGGAGATGAGATCCAGAGTGATTCAGCAGGCTTTAGCAAAGTTCCGTAAGGATATTGCACCCTACTTTGAGACCATCACCATTCGTTTAATGGATGGCAGTGGGGAAGAGAATCTCTCCTCTACAGCAAGTGAGCGTTTAAAGCAGGGGCTTGAGTTTGCCAATAAACGCCGTTTAGATCGCGCCTGTGAGTTGTGGGGTGAAGGATTAAATATGGCACCAAACTCCTTCTCGCTTCTCTATAATCTGGGTGCGTGCCATGAGCATACCGGTCGTCTGGATAAGGCCGAAGCACTCTACCGGCGTGCAGATCGTCAGTTAACCGAACCCCATGAACAGATTACCAAAGCGCTGTTACGTGTTGCCAGATCACGTCAAGACCAAAAGCGCCTTAAAAAGCAAATTGATCGTAAGCAATAGAGCGCAACGATGTTTTTAGAGCGTAAAAAATGGTGCCTTTTTTATCAAGTACAGGCCACATAGAGCGCATAGCGCCGGGTGCGATCCAAACACTTTAACCACATCTCTTGCATCAGTAGATCATCATAAGTAGGCTCAATATAGAGGATGATCATCTCTCGTGGATGATCATGAAAAGATCTTTTTAGACGTTGTAGAACGCGCTCTAAGACAGGGGGCTGAAATGGATTAAAAAGATAAACCACCAGATTCTCCAACGGCAGAGGATAATCCACCACATCCATCAGATAGAGTTCAATCCGTGTTTTGCTGCATTCAGAAGCCCCTTGATATCGCTGAATATTCTGTTGAGCAATCCCATGTAACTCAGGGGAGAACTCAACCCCAATGATGCGCTGAAATGACTGCTGTAATGCTAAAAGTAACACCAATCCCTTACCTGATCCCAGATCTAAAAAAGTAAACCGTTCATAAGCGATTGGTAACGCCTGCACCGTTTTTTCGATCATCTCCAGTGAGGAGGGCTCATAGATACTGCCAAAACATTGGTTTGGACTACAAATTTTCAGATCATCCAGTAACACCACCTGACTGACATCAACGCCATAGACCTGATCAATCTTTTTATAGATATCCAACCCTTTAAAATCCTGCCGTAACTGAAACAAGACAATCTTATGTAGCGCATCCTGCTGCTCAGAAAACGTACGATCACCCTTTGGCACCTCGGCCAATCCAGACCAGAGAAAGCTGCGAATATTGCCATGCAGATAAAAAGCATCTTCGACCACCATACACATCTCGGAGGGGGTACGACACACAGGAATGGGCATCTGAAAATTATAAAGCGCATAAAGTGCGGACTGTTTTCCCTCACAACGGATACGTTCTAAGCACCATAGTAACAGCACAACCGGCTCAAACCTGGGTATATCATCTGAAGTCAGCCGATGAATCACACGCGCCCGATAGAGCGTAAAGAGATCCGGATCATGCTCCAACAGACAAAAACGCCAACGCACATCCTCTAAAGATTCCATCCTCTTCTTAGGTTTTCATCCTCTTCTTATAGTTGTCGTTTAGAACGCTCATGGGCATACTCCTTCACCAGACGCGGTACCGCATAACCAGGAAGACGATGACGAAGATCCTTTAACAGCGCACGCGCCCGGCGTTTTTTTACATGAAAATGGGCGGTTGCAGAGACCGGATCGGCCAGATGAAGATAGTACGGAAAGATATCCAGGGCAGTCAGACGATCAAACAACGTATAAAGCACATCTTCTGTATCGTTAATACCATGTAAAAGTACCGACTGTGAGAGCAAGGGAATCGATAACTGACGAAAGCGTTGAATGACCTGCACCGCCTCTGAAGAGATCTCCGCCCAATGATTAACATGGAGCACACAAATCAGCGGAATATGCGCCTTCGCTAAACGATCAAAAAAATGATCATCCAAACGCTGCGGCAGAAGAAAGGGTACCCTTGTATGCCACCGGATACGCCTGATATGAGGAATTTTTAAGATGCGCTGCATCAAAGCAAATAGATAGAAATCCTGCAACATCAGCGGATCACCCCCTGAGAAGATCACCTCAGAGATCTCTTGATGGATGGCGATATAATCCAATGCCTCATCCCACTCCGCTAAACTTTGCGGTACATGCACCGTATGATGACGACGAAAACAGAAACGGCAGTGTACTGGACAGCAATCACTCACCAACAGCAGTACCCGACCATAATATTTATGCAACAGATGCGGTACCGGTTGACAGTCATACTCCTGTAGAGGATCAATCGTATAGCCTTTTTTCTCCTCCAACTCCTCAATGACCGGCCAAAACTGTTTTCTTATCCCGGCATGCGAAGCAAGAAGATGCTCCGGCACCTTAAAAGGGAATGATCGTAAAATCTTTTTTAACGTCTGATGGCTCAGTTTAGAGAATCCATCATCTGCGTAACCTCTAAAAAGCCCTGGCTGATGCCAATACAAAAGCTTTGGTTCATTCGTCTGCATCATTATCCCCCCTAAAATCACTTTAAAAATCGTTGTGACACACTGCACGCTTTAAGTTGGCAATCACTGGACAAAGATTCAAGAAAAGAATAGAGTGCCTAAGGCGCGTTGTCCTTTTGGCAACCTGAACCGCCTTGTTTTCAATCTTGCACAACAAAAAGAACCATACCATTATGCTCACCCATAACCAACTCCGCCAAGGTACACGCGTTGAAATTGATCAACAACCTTGGATTATCACCTCCGCCCAATTTGTCAAACCAGGAAAAGGTCAAGCCTTCACCAAAATCAAGATTAAAAATTTGATTGATGGCCGTGTAATTGATCGCACCTTTAAATCAAGTGATAGTGTTGCGAAAGCAGACGTTATGGATAAAGATATGCAATATCTCTATAACGATGGCGAATTCTGGCACTTTATGGACCCCCAGAGCTACGAACAGGCTGCACTCAATAAAAAGCAGGTCGAATCAGTTCAACCCTGGCTTCTGGAACAGGAGAACTATCTGGTTACACTCTGGCAGGATAATGCCATTGCTGTGGTTCCACCCCCCTTTGTGATTCTTAAGATCACCCAATGTGATCCTGGTGTCAGAGGAGATACCGTCTCAGGTGCCACAAAACCCGCCACATTAGAAACCGGTGTCACAGTCAAGGTGCCTCTGTTTATCAATGAGGGAGAACATATCCGCGTGGATACCCGTACCGGCGCCTATGTTGAACGCGCCAAGAAGTAAATATGTCCTGGCAACCTTCCGCATCCTGGCAGACCCTGCATCAGCGCGCAAAAATTGTGCAAAAAATCAGGCGCTTCTTTGCAGCGCGTCAGATTCTTGAAGTAGAAACCCCCATCATGGCAACGGCCGTTGCTCCTGAACGTCATATTCAACCCATGACCTGTTGTGACGGCATGTTTCTACTCTCCTCCCCTGAAACCTTTATGAAACGCCTGTTGGCGGCGGGTTCCGGTGCCATCTATCAGATGGCTCGTGTCTTTCGCCAGGGTGAAGCCGGACCAAAACATAATCCTGAATTCACACTACTAGAGTGGTATCGACCTCACTGGAGCTACCAGCAACTCATGGAAGAGTTACTGCTGCTCATTCAAGAGATCATCCCCAACTGCGGTCCGGCAACTTTTCTCACCTTTAAAGAGGCGTTTCAATGTTTTGCTCAGGTTGAACCCTTCGCGCCGCTTGATCAACTCTATCATGCCGCCTCCCAATACAGCCCCCCTCCCCCGGAGAACTTAAACCGACATGAACTATGGGATTATCTTCTCTCCTTTATCATCGAGCCTCAACTCCCCACCTTAGGACGCGCTGTTTTTATCTATAACTATCCCGCCAGCCAAGCCGCCATGGCGCGTCTATCCCCTAAAGATCCTACCGTTGCAGAACGCTTTGAATTTTATCTAGATGGCGTCGAACTCGCTAATGGTTACCAGGAACTGACCGACTCAGAAGAGCAGAAAAAGCGCTTTCTTGATGAAAATCGCCAGCGAGAAGAACGCGGGGAGTCCCCTCTTCCCATAGATGATGCCTTTTTAACCGCGCTACATGAGTTCCCTTTTTGTGCAGGTGTTGCTGTGGGTATTGATCGACTTATACAGATTGTCCTTAAAGCATCCACCATTCAGGAAGTGATCGCCTTCCCCACAGATCGCGTCTAAATATTCCAAATCCTTTACATATCTCTTTGATCATATGATTTTGTATGCATTTTGCGCTGCACAAATAAACAATAAACAGAAGTACAGAACACTCTGTATTTTATCATAAAAACAAGAAAAATTATATCCTGATCATTTTTTTCCTTGAGCAACTTACGCATAGTTTGCTATTTTTTACGCGTTGTGTCACATTAACGTCATAAAACTAAAATGTTTTCATATAAAGATACCAAAATCTAACCACTGAGTCTTCCGAAAAAAGCCTGTTTGAGCTTGGGCGTGTTTCCTGACCAGTTAACTGTTTGATGTAAAAATCTCGATAACCGGTTCTGGAATTCCGCAGACTCGTTCTGGATTCGTTTTTTGAGGTAAAAAAACAGTGTGAAACGAAGGGAGTTTTACCCCATTATGCAAGAACTGACTCTGTTTTTTCCGCTTTTCCAGCTATTTGAGCGCACTGGTAGCGTAGAAAGCGCTTCACGTTGCTGGCCAGAGC
>JBQGBW010000092.1:0-16334 GCA_052043475.1 Magnetococcales bacterium HHB-1 | reverse complement strand
GAGGTATCGGTCCTGCTTATGAAGATCGTGTCGCCCGCCGCGGTATCCGTATTGGCGACCTGTTCAACCGCCAACTGCTTGAACAGAAACTCCAGGAAAATCTGGCCTATCACAATTTTATTCTTGAAAATTTCCATAAGGCCGATACGTTCAGCTTTGAGAAGATGCGCGATGATCTTCTCCGTATCGCTGAAAAGCTGGAACCTTTTGTGACCGATGTCAGCCTGTTCCTGGATCAACGACTGAAACAGGGCGCGAACCTTCTCTTTGAAGGCGCACAGGGTACGCTTCTGGATGTAGACCACGGCACCTATCCTTTTGTGACTTCCTCCTCCACCGTCGCCGGTTCTGCATGCACAGGATCAGGCATTGGCCCCACAAAAGTGGACTATGTTTTAGGCATTGTCAAAGCCTACACAACCCGTGTCGGCAGTGGTCCATTTCCTACAGAACTCAACGATGATATCGGAAAAACACTGGCCAAAGTCGGTGCAGAGTTTGGTGCCACCACCGGACGTGCCCGACGCTGTGGCTGGTTCGATGCCATCATTGTCCAGCACGCCATTCGTGCCAACGGCCTGACCGGCTTAGCCCTCACAAAACTGGATGTCCTCGATCATCTGGATACCATTAAAATCTGCACCGGCTACACACGCAACGGCCAGGTACTCACAACCTTCCCCGATGATCCAACGTTACTGGAAATTTGCCAGCCCATCTATGAAGAGATGCCCGGTTGGAAAACGTCCACCATAGGAACCAAAGATTTCAACAGCCTCCCTCAGGCTGCAAAAGATTATATTAAACGCTTAGAAACGCTTCTGGAAGTCCCTGTTGATATTCTCTCCACAGGACCTGATCGTGAGGAAACCCTCATTATAAACAACCCCTTTCAGAAATAGTACCTATCACTATGGAGGAGCTAGCTCCTCCATGACATCCCCCTATTAGAGGGGCATGTTTTTCCGAAAAAAACACAAAAAAAGATTATGAAGCCTATGATAAAAAAACCATACATCTAAAAAAACATAACGCTTTTCATGTTGCATTCTCGCAACGCATGTGATAAAAAAGTCCAAATAGCGAATAAACTTCCTTTAAAGCCATATTGCTACAATAAATTTCAGGGTTCAACTCTGGCAAAACAAACCTCTTTAATTAAGAGTTTGATGTGCGTTTTCCTAAAATAACATGGACCAAAATCGCTGCACTGGCCTTGGCCTGCTTGCTCTGTTTACAATTGTCCGCGCTATTTCATATCGAAAAAGCCAATCTACTAAGTTACCACTTAAGAAAGTATCTGGCCCATTGGAACAGAAAAGCACCTCCTTCAGAAGCGCTCTGGAAAACGGTATTTGGCCATGCAACACAGGCTTTAGAAACCAATCCCGCAAACCCTGCACTCTATCATCAGGTTGGCCATATGCTTGCACTACATGCCCGCACACTCATTCCTAAAAAAATGAGAAGAAAAAAGAATCGAGAACAGAGGCGGGCCATGTTCTTCTACCGTAAAGCCATTAAAAGGGCACCTGCACGCGGTCTCTATTGGGCATCCATCATGATCATGCGCTATAATCTCCACCAGATTGATCCACTCTTTTTTGTCGCATGGGAAAAAACGGATCGCTGGGCCCCTCATGAACGCACCATTCAACTGCGCCTCGCTGAAATCGGCTTGGCAGGCTACTATCGCTATCCCATCTCATGGCGAAAAAAGGTCATTCAGCATGTCGATAAAGCCATTTCTCTCGCAGGAGTGGAACACATAAAAAAAATGGTTAAGAAACACCACCGACGCACCGAAATCCTTCTTAACCGGGATTTTTCACCACAACTATTGCATTTAAGCACACAACTCTACCCATTAAAAAAATAGCACCAACCATAACACACTATTTTTTATAAACTTTTACATAAGATCAACTTTCTTCTTTGTGTTAATCTATACGATCCACCCACTTCACAAAGAATTTGAAAGTCTATAAAGGAGACATTATGAATAATCTCAAAAAAGGGCTTCTACTCAGCACCGCACTCCTCTTGGGCAGTACCAGTCTCGCCATGGCCGCGGATGACACAAAAAAAGGTTTTCCCCTGATGGGAAGTAAGTTTCGGATCTATCCCAAACTCAAAGTGACAGAAACACACGACGACAACCTTTATTCCGCTGAAACCGCTGAAAGCAGTTCCTGGATCACCACAGTGACCCCCTCTCTTGACCTGGAAACCTTTATCAATAAACATAAATTTGTTCTGGGTATCAGTGGCGCGCGTGGCGTTTATCACAGCACAAACAACGATAACTACACAGACTATGGCACCACATTTGATGCAGACCTTGATGTCAGTAAGCGGCTGAGATTCGATTTTGGCGCAAAATACAAACATGGTCACGATGCCAGGGGTAGTGCAGATAACGATACCACAGATCTTGCCGTACCCCATGAGCATGACACCTGGACCATCAATACTAAGCTCACCTACGGCGGGACAGACGCCAAAGGCCGTTTGACACTCAGCGGCTCCATGGAAGATCTGGAATATACCAACCACGAAGCAACCACCGACAGCTTAGAAAAGAGAAAAAGTGAAGCCGAAGCCACCTTCTACTGGAAAGTGATGCCTAAAACCTCACTACTCGTCGGTTACCGTCTCACAGATTTTGATTACGATACCAACTTTACCCTGGATAGCATTCAATCCTTCTCCCATGCCGGTGTAAAATGGCAGGCCACCGCAAAGACCAGCGGCACCATCAAAGTGGGTAAACTGGATAAGCGCTTCGACTATCCCGCCATCCATGATTCCTGGGATGCCTTAGGTTGGGAAATTGATGTCTCCTGGAACCCAACAGAGAAATCAAGCTTTGATCTCAATACCTCCAAGGGTATGGATGAGTCCACAAGTACTGCTGACCTCACCTCAACCGATGCCATTTCACTCTCTTGGAAACAGTACTGGACCTCTAAACTCTCCACAAAGGCCAAAGGCAAAATCTCGCAAAAATCCTATGAAGGGGCTGCACAGACCCGTGTCGATGATGTCGTCCAGTTCGATACCAACGTCACCTTCAAAGCAAGAAATTGGCTCGATGTCACTCTGGACTACACCTTCAAAGATCGTAACTCCAACAGTGCAGATAACGACTATACCCAAAACAAAATTGTGATGGGGCTTAATTCATCGTTCTAAACGTAAAACAGCTGTTTTCTTCACAAAAGAGAGTCTCTTTTCAATAGAGACTCTCTTTTTTTTACCTCAGCAATGAAAACATGTCGGAAAAAAAAATCAATAAGATCAAATTAAAACAATTATTTAAAAAAACACAGCACGATGCAGAAGCGAGAAAAAACATAACATTGCAAGAATAGGCTTTCTGAAATCGCTTTTTAATTTTATAATAGGCTCTCTTTAAAAATGGCTGTAATAATCCACGGCCTTTTCTAACCTGTAATCCTTAGCAGACAGATCCACCCGTTCATACTGCGCAGACATCTAAGGTTAATCATGGGGAAAACTCATTTTGCTCTATTTGGTTTTGTTTCACTCTTAATCATTACCCTGACTACCATAGCCAATGCAAATTCATCCCCACTTAAAGAGTATACATTGGGCTCTGGGGATAAAATCGAGATTAAAGTCTTCGGTGAAGAAGATCTCAGCGTGACAACGCATATCAGTGACTCCGGTTCAATCTCTTATCCTCTGTTAGGAGAGATCTCCGTCAGAGGTAAAACATTGGGAGAAGTTGAATCACTGATTACCAAAAAGCTGACCGGTGACATCCTGGTCGATCCTAAAGTTAACATTACCATTCTTGAATATCGCCAGTTTTTTGTTAACGGAGAAGTTGCAAAACCCGGTGGCTATCCTTTTCTTCCCGGACTCACCATACGTAAAGCCATCTCTTTAGCCGGTGGATTTACAGATCGTGCAGCCGAAGAGGAGATCTCTGTCATCCACGATTTTGCAGCCAATCAAAAACCTCAACCGGTCTCCTTGGATTCCACCGTCTATCCCGGCGATATCATTACCGTTAAAGAAAGCTTTTTTTAGTGATGACCACACAATCCCCCTATACAGCAAACAATGCACCCAAACAGCCCACGACACTTTTTGGCCAATCAGGCCAACAGGAGAACGCACCAACACTCATGGATTTCTGGGTTATCATCCGGAAAAACCTGCTCTCCATCACGGTGCTCTCCTTTGTTGTCGGTATACTGGCACTCCTGATTACACTCTCCATAAAACCGATCTATCAATCCGTTGCAACACTCCTGATTGAATCTGCACCAGCCAATGTAGTCTCCATCGAAGAAGTGTATGGTGTGGGCAATACAAACCACGAATACTACAAAACTCAGCACGAAATTCTGCGTTCACGCGTCATTGCAGAGAAAGTGATCGATAAGCTCAATTTAACAAAACAAAAAGAGTTTCTCTTCCCCAAAAAAGCAACCAGCCCAGGATTGCTCTCACAATTCACCAATCTTCTACCATCCTATCTTCAGTTAACCACCACCCCATCATCATCCAAAGAAAAAGACAAACAGGCAGCTCATATCTATCGCCATAAATTGATCAATGCGTTTCTAAGTCGCCTCTATATCTCCCCTGTTCCTCGCAGTCAACTGGTCCATATCTCCTTCGATGCCTATACGCCGCAAATGGCTGCGGCCATCCCAAATACACTGGTCGACTCTTATATCGAACAGAATCTGGAAGCAAAACTCCAGATGACACAAAAAGCGTCTAGCTGGCTTACGGATCGACTTGCAGGACTACGCATCAAGCTTGAAAGCTCTGAGCGCAACCTTCAAGCCTATCGTGATCGTCATGGCTTGGTTGATGTGCAAGGCGTGCGCAGTGTTGCGGCAAAAGAGCTTGAAAACCTCTCACAAAGTCTGGTTTCAGCACGCCAACAACGGGCCCAGACAGGCAATATCTATGCACTGGTACGCAAACATGGCAGCAACGCCTCCATTCAAACCTATATGTCAATCCCTGCGGTCGTCAATCATCCTCTGATTCAAAAGTTAAAACAGGTTGAAGCCGAAAAAGAGGCCAAACTCTCAGAACTGAAAAAACGCTACGGCGCACGCCATCCTAAGATGGTGGCAATCCACTCTGAACTAAGATCTGTACGCGCAAAAATTAAACGAGAAGTCAAAGCAATCACCTCCTCCATCGCCAAAGAGTTTCAGGTTGCCCGCGCCAATGAACGAATCCTCAATGAAAATTATCAACGCGTGCAAAGTAAACTGGCAACCATCAACCGCAAAGAGTATCAACTGGGCGTTCTGGAGCGCGAAGTAAAAACAAACCGCCAACTCTATGATATGTTCCTCACACGGTTTAAAGAGACCAGCGCCGCAGGCGACCTGCAAACCGCCTCAGGACGACTGGTTGATCCAGCAATCGTGCCTCACCGCCCTGCAAAACCAAGAAAAAAACTGATTGTCCTCATCTCCATGGTGCTGGCATTTCTTTTCGGTGTCGCACTCGCATTCCTTATGGAGCACCTGGATAATACCCTCAAAACAACCCAAGAGATAGAAAGCTTTCTGGGTATACCCTGTCTGGGAAGCTTACCTCTGGCAAGAAAACAGATCAAAAAACATGGTGCAGGTTCGGCCTTTCTCGAAAATCCCCACGCCATCTTCTCAGAGTCCATACGCACCATACGAACAGGTGTTGTCCTCTCTGGCTTAGATACCCCGCATAAAAGCATTATGATCACCTCCTCTGTTCCTCAAGAGGGTAAAACCACCTTCTCCATTAACTTGGCCAGTGCCATGCACTCCATGGAAAGAGTGTTGCTGATTGATGCAGATATGCGCAAACCTTCGGTCGCTAAAGAGTTGAACCTTGATGAAGAAAAACCAGGACTCCATGATCTGGTCAGTAAAAAGGCCACCTTAGAAGAGACCATTCATCTGATCAATGACAACGAAAATCTTCATGTCATTTCTGCCGGAAAACCACCACCAAACCCACAGGAACTGCTCTCCTCAGAACGCTTTGCTTCACTACTCAAATCACTTGAACAAAAATATGACCGCGTGATTATCGATACGCCACCGATCCAGGCCGTCAGTGATGCATTGACCATCGCTTCGCTGACATCGGGAATGATTCTTGTCGTCCGTGCAGACTATATTCCTATCCCACTCATCCAGGATACCGCTAAAAAATTCCGTGCCATCAATGCCAATGTCATTGGTAGCGTTCTTAACCTCGTGATGTCTAAAAAAGGCCGTTACGGTAAAAAATATGGTAAATATGGCTACGGCTACCGTTACGGCGGTCGTTATGGCTACGGTTATGGAAAATATGGCAATTATGGCTACGGCTATACTGGCGATAAAGATAAGAAAAAATCATGATCGATACCCACAGCCATATTCTCCCCTCGATTGATGATGGCGCCAGCGATCTGACGGACTCCTTAGCGATGGCACGTCTTGCCATCGCTCATGGTATCCATACCATGATCGCAACACCACATATTATACCAGGAATATATGACAATAACAGCACAACCATCACATCGGCCTATCAACAATTAGTCAAACAACTTGATCAAGAAAATATTCCACTGACACTTCACTATAGCGCAGAGGTCAGATTATCACCAGAGATCGTTCCTCTAATCCAGCGCAATCAAATCCCATTTATGGGCACATGGCAAGAAGAATCAGCTCTGCTCTTAGAACTACCCCATAATATTGTCCCGCCAGGTAGCCATAAAATGATCGCTTGGCTACGTAATCAAAATATCCGCCCTATTATTGCACATCCCGAACGCAATGAAGGCTTTATTACAGATCATCAAAAACTCACACCTTTCTTTGAAGCAGAATGCCTCTTTCAGGTCACCGCCTCCTCTATCACCGGTGAGTTTGGCCCTGCACCACAAGAACTGGCATGGCAACTCCTTCAACAGCAAAAAATTCATTTTTTAGTCACAGATACCCACGACTGCCATTACCGCCCTCCCAATATGCAAACAGCTTACCAGCAGATCAGCCAACGATTGGGAGAAACCTATGCAAAAACATTGGTACAGGACAATCCAATGCAGCTATTATAAAAAAATGCGCGCTCTAATCACATAATGAAGTAAACTTGCCAGAAACTTACATAAGCCCAGGTACCTGTTAAAAATACTGGAGCATCCTCCTGGTGGGGAAAAGTTGTGAAAAAACAATGCCATTGTAAAATATAAGAAGATCCTGACAATAAGACCAGATATCTAAAACAGCATAATGATAATCTCTTAAAAGATATTCTATGGAATTTTATGCACGCTTAAGATAGAATAAAACCTTGATAGGATACGGTGGTATGATGATGTGCTTGATACGCTCTAAATGCCATCCTAAACCCACAACACAATACACAATTAAAGGAAATCTCTATTAAGGGGGGAGCCATTCCAAGAAAACACCATTAAGGTCGTTTCCTATTCCAAATTACACCACATACACCCAAACTCTACTATGAAATATACAGGATAACAAAACCAAAAACAACTGCCTTTCTAATAAAAATAGACCTTTCTGCCTTTTTGAATCAAATTGAAAAGTGCACACCGCTCAGTAGCCAAAAAACATCACCTTTTTTTGACACACCACAACGCTTTGGCAACGTTTTGGATGCTTCATCGCCTTAAAAGGTACATCACTTGATATGACGTAACCCAAAAAAAGCGCACAATAACACCCACCTTCCTGATGCCAATATTCTGCTGACGCTTAAGAAAAAAGAATATAGGCACAATCTATGCATAACCTTAAACACTATTCGCAAAATTCGAAAATCTGGAGGAAAGCACCCATGCATACCACCATTATCTCTCTAGAGAATGCTCTAAACTTTATTAAACATATGCAAATTACAGAGCGTTTTCAAAACGAGCATGGCAATCTGCATTTTGGCTATCACACCTTAGACGAAAACGCTGATAAAGAGCCTGTCTGCGTCCTTATTCCCCCTTCTGAAGATAATGGTGTTGTTTTTACCGATCTCCCCTTCGAAAAAGCACGCCTAAAACGCCTCACCGTGGCGCCTGATATTGTCAATAACAGCATGCAAGAGCAACGCCCACAGCATTAGTTGCCTTACCCCCCACAAGCACGCTGGATTCCCACCCAGCGTGCTTGTGTTTGAGAAAAAAACAAAACAGATAATAATATAAAAAATAGCCAGAGCGCTTTTTTATATTTGACAAAAAATAAAAAAAGTCTATTATCTCTCCTAGGTTGCATCGCAAAATGCATTCAATAAAAAATTAAATGAATAAACTTTGGAGAGGTGGCTGAGTGGTTGAAAGCGGCACCCTGCTAAGGTGTTGTATCCTTAAGGGTACCGAGGGTTCGAATCCCTCCCTCTCCGCCACTATTTTTTTTAGTTATAAATAACAATATATTTTAGTTTAATTTAAACATGCTCCTGCCAACATTGTCAAATGCCCATAAACTTCGATCACATCGACTGACTTAGAAAATCCATAAGCGATACAAACTTACAACAATTTTCCTCCACTAGAATATATAACTTAGTAATAAAACAGGATCGTCTCACCCGCTATTCATAAATATCCACTCGATTGACCTTATGGTAAAGAATAAGATATTATATACAAAATTGATTGCATCATTGAGATAATTCATCTAAGGAAAGCGATTGTGATAAAAATGCGTATGATCATTCTTCTATCTCTACTCTATGCTGGAATCCTGCCTCTGATCGCGATCATTACAGTCAATCTATTCTTCCAAGAGTGGCTCTGGATCAATGAACATATCCATACCTCTATAGAACTTCTAGGCACCTTCTCCGCTTTCTCCATGGCCAGTATCATTCTGGTCATGTGCCATCACAACTACCTCAACTTACGATACCTCTGGATTGCAACCGGCTTAATCAGCATGGGCATACTCGACGGCCTCCATGCACTACTGCCAACAGATCATCTCCTTCTCTGGCTCCATACACTGGCTGTATTCATTGGCGGTCTATTCTATAGCCTCACCTGGCTCCCTAAATCCACACATAAACGCACCTGGTTCTTCCATACACCCTATATTGCATTTGTCACGGTCATGCTGAGTGGCTTGGCCATAATACAATTCTCTTATCTGCTTCCCCCTATATTCTCCAGCACAGGCACTCACCCTATCGCAATCATCTTCAATATTTTAGGCAGTACAGGCTTCTTCGCCTCATGGTATTTTTTCATCACCAAACATCGACAAGGCATTATGGATGAAGCCCTGCCCTTCGCTAATCATGCACTGCTCTTTGCCCTCTCTGCACTCATTGTTCCCTTCTCCACGGTATGGGATGCCAACTGGTGGTTATGGCATATCCTCAAACTCACCGCTTATCTGACCGTACTCTTCTCTCTATTCACCTTTAACAATAACAATATTCGCCAACTAAAAACAAATAAAGCAGAACTGGAAGCCGAAATTAATAGACGACGCCAGGCTGAAGCACGTCTCAAAAGAGATAGCGCATCCCGCACAATTATCAATCAACTGCTCATTACTACGCTAGAGCCCATGTCTACAGCCAAACAGCTAGAGACTGTTCTTGACATTATCTTTTCTACCCCCTGGTTCTCTCTTCTTCCTAAGGGTTCAATCTTTCTCGTCGATCCAGAGACAGAAGAACTCGTACTGACCGCCCACCGACAGTTTGATCCAGATCTCCTCAAAAAATGCCGTCGTATCCAATCCGGCACCTGCCTGTGTGGTCTTGCTTATCAGCAAGGAGAAACAATCCATTCTTCCAATGTAGACCATCACCACACCACCATTCCCAATCCATTGGTTGATCATGGTCACTACTGTGTACCCATCAAAGAGGGGAACCAGGTCTTAGGGGTAATCAATCTTTATGTGCCAGCAGGCCATCAACGCAATGCTGAAGAGGAAGCCTTCCTTAATGATCTGGCTGTCACCCTTTCAAGCCTGATCCAAAGACAACGTTTAGAATCCCAACTCAAAGAGAAAGCAGAATTTGATACCCTCACAGGACTCCCCAATCGTGCCCTCTTCCGTGATCGTCTGGATCATGCCCTCTCCATCGCCTCCCGCAGCAAAGAAGAGGTGGTGCTCATGTTTATCGATCTGGATAACTTTAAACTGATTAACGACAGTATGGGCCATGAGGCTGGAGATATCTTACTCAAAGAAGCTGCGCAACGCATCACAAGTTGCTTACGCCAGAGCGATACCGTCGCCCGCTTAGGCGGTGATGAGTTTACCGTCATTCTACAGAAACTCACCCATCCTTTCTATGTGGAGTTTGTGGCACGACGTATCTTAGAACAGGTTTCAAAACCCTATTTACTACCCGCCGGAGAGGGCATCATCTCCGCCAGTGTCGGCATCACAGCTTTTCCAGAAGATGGCCGCACCGCAACCCAACTGATTAAAAATGCCGATACGGCCATGTATCAGGCCAAAGCGTCCGGGAAAAATGACTTTCGCTTCCATAAAGCCGAGATGAATACATATATACAACAGCGAGTCGATATTGAATCCGGATTACGTCAAGCCTTGAAAGAAGATCATTTTACCCTCCACTACCAGCCTAAAGTAGACTCAATTACCGGCCATGTTTTTGGTGTTGAAGCACTCGTTCGCTGGTATCGTCCAGATTTTGGCCTGGTCCCACCCACTGAGTTTATCCCTGTAGCCGAAGAGACCGGTTTGATTGTCCCCATTGGGGCATGGGTTCTAGAAACCGCCTGCCGGCAAGGAAAAAAATGGAATCAGGCGTATAATAATCAATTACGAATATCCGTCAATCTCTCTCCCAGGCAGCTCCTGGAAAAAGAAAAACTGATTCAAACCGTCACCAATATTTTAAAAACCACGCAGTTTCCCGCCCACCTGCTTGAACTGGAGATCACCGAAAGCATGATGATGGAGAAACAGGATCAGGTAATTCCCATTATCGAGAAGTTACAGAAAATGGGCGTCTTTGTCTCTATCGATGACTTTGGCACAGGTTACTCCTCTCTCAACGCCTTAAGACAGCTTCCGATTACCTCTTTAAAAATCGACCGCTCTTTTATTCAGGATCTGGAACAGGATGGCGATGGCGCCGCCATTGTCTCTGCAATCATCTCCATGGCTAAACAACTCAATCTGAGAGTAATTGCTGAGGGGGCAGAAACCGAACAGCAGGTCAGTCTGCTGGAGAAACAGGGTTGCCACGCCATTCAAGGGTTTTACTTCAGTAAACCTCTCACCTCTGATGAGTTTGCACAATATCTGCAAACATCTCTAAATTAAAATACAATTCTATTTTAAAGACTTGACTACTCTACACTTCTCTTTTTAACTGAATCAAGACAAAACAAAAAATAAATGTGATTTCATGATAAAAAAAATGGCGGAGAGAGAGGGATTCGAACCCTCGGTGCCTCTTTCGAAGCACACACGCTTTCCAGGCGTGCACCTTCAACCACTCGGTCATCTCTCCAGAACATCCCTCACAACTAAAAGTTAGCGTAAAGGAAAACTATCGGCGACTAAGATGGCGCCGCTTTCTGAAAAAGGATACTATCACTGCTCTGATGTGTTCTGCAATAGAAAAAGTTGTGTGATGCAAAAAAGATGTGCGATAACTTTTTTTATCCGGCTGGTCAATAAGATAAGAGACCTCGCTTAGATGCGCATGCGCTAAGGCGTGCCGACACATACCACAGGGTTTTAACGTCACCATCAAAGCGCCCCCTGCAAGTCGATCATTGCCCACCCGCTGGCAACCCAAACGGATCACAACCATCTCTGCATGCGCCGTACAATCAAGATCACAACGCGTACGATTGCCCGCCTGAGCAATAAAACGCCCCAAACGATCCCGAAGCAGTGCCCCTACCGGCACCTCTCCTCGGTGACTACTCTCCAATGCCATCACCCACGCCAGTAAGGCTTCACTATCCCGGTCAGTAAGCCAAGTTTCAGCCTTTTTTTGCATCCATCGCAATCCCTAGAAAGGTGATATCAAAACGAAAATGATCCCAAGTAGTCTGGGCGGTATCCCGTGAGAAAAACCAACCTTCATGCAGTAAGCGCTCCTGCTCATCCTCCAGTTTAACCCAGACTGCTGGATTGACGTGGCCTTCATCGCCATGTCTGGCCTCTTTCTGCCGGATCATCAGATCAGGCACAAAAGCCTGGGGGGAGAGAAAACCCTGCCATGGCGTTTTTATCCGTTCGCCAACGCGCACCTTAATGGTATGCACATTGAGGGTTCTTTTATCCAGCACACGAAACTTAAGATGCTTTCCTTGGCTTAACTGGATCATCTGCTGCGATGGCCGTGCATGAAACTTCAGAGCATGCGGTGCAATGGGAAGGCGACTCTTCTCTTTTGAGGAGAGAGAGAGATAACGCTCTTGAACTTCCATACGAGGAATAAACGCGCTCGGCATAAAATGGTGCTGCACAATCCAGCCTGCACCAACCAGAAAAAGAACAATCATCAACCATTTCCAGATCCGCATAATCAACCTCACACACTCTCAAATTTTCCCGCTTAATCCATCCCAAAAAAGCCACCTTATAAAAGATGGCTTTCTTAAACAATCGTTTGATCTATGCTGATACTACAATATACGTACAGCCGAGTAGAGTCGATTCAACCAGCTAGGACGCTGTTGATCGTTCATATCACCTTCACCGGAAAACTCGATACGCGCATCGGCAATTTTAGGTGAACGGACCACATTGGCATTTGAAATATCCTGAGGCCGGATAATCCCAGAGAGAATAATATACTGATTCTCATGATTAATGGTTAAATCTTTCCGACCCTCAATACGTAAATTACCATTCGCCAACACCTCGGTTACGATACAGGATATTGATGTCACAAAGCTACTGCTCCGATCCGTATTTGCTTTTCCTTCATGGTTATTGGTGCTGGACATGGTTGCCGCATTTATGGCCGTTTCTGCACCAATAAGCGCACCAAAATCAAACAATCCAGTCAAAGAGAAGCTGGTATCCCCTTCACGTTCCAGTTTTGTATTGGCACTGTTTGTTGCCATCGAAGACTCTGCGATTGAAACGGTAATTAAATCGCCAACCTGACTCGCTTTACTATCACGAAAGACCGTCTTCTCAAACTGATGTTGCCAAAGCCCGCCTTTATTTACATACTTGCTCTGCGAGCTTGTCTGCTGTGTCATCCCCTGAAGCGAAGATGAGGGTGCCGCAGGGCGTTGTGTAGCACGGGTCATACCACATCCCGATAACACCAGTGCCGACAAAATAAGCAGACCGATCCTCTTTTTTAAAACAACCATGATTTACAATCCTATAGAAAAATTCCTTTAACCATAATTAAGAAAGATCTGCTAAAAAAAGCTACAACATCTCCACCAATGCTCTGCCAGGCCCCATCACTTTGGCAACATAGCGCCGTTTGCTCAACGGATTTTTAAAGGTTACCAGATCACCAACCTTACCATTGCTCTGGGCAATACCAATGGTCTTAATCCGTAGCCCACCATTTTTAACCTCAACCATCACCTGGGCGCCCCGTTTAATCACCATGGGTGCATCCAACCACCGTGCCTGAAGAAGATCACCGGCCCTCACCGCCCGTGTGACTGTTTTTCCGATAGCCAATCCAGGATCACGGATACCCAGCATACGACGTGAACCAACCCTCTTCTGCTCTTTCCAGGAAAGATCCTCTGCACGGATCATCTCACCGCGCATCAGACTACGCTTGGTGACCAGAACACGCACCACTTCAATCAATGAAGTGGAAAAACGCATCGATTGTATGGGCTCATTATCCACCATCAGAAGGATATCAAGATTTTGACGGCCCGGCTTTAATGAGGCTAACGCGCTCTGTAGACGCCATCCCAGATAGCCATCAGGAATGTTCATCTGCGCACGCATCTGAAGGTGTCCTCCTTGAAGACGCCACTTCTCGTTATGTTGTCTAATCTCTGCCCCAAGCATCCGCATTAAAGAGGCTTCGGCATCTTTCTTACTTACAGTACGCGCATGCAATGGTGGGCATAACAGCACCATAGCCAGGACAAAAAAACCTACTTTTTTAAATGTCGCCATTATACTGACACCTAACACATACTTAATACGGTCAAATAAAACAAATTAAGGGATCTCCGAAGAGATCCGCTTAATTTTACAATTTACAACTCAATAGATGCACAATTCGTACCGAGAATTGCTCATGGTTTAAAAAGATCAATGGTTATCAGCGACGGAGGTTCGCAGCATGACCCAACATCTCATCGGCTGTTTTGATCGACTTTGAGTTGATCTCATAAGCGCGTTGACTGGCGATCATCTGCACCATCTCTTCAACCATATCCACATTGGACATCTCCAGATAGCCCTGTTGGATTGTACCAAAACCATCAATGCCTGGTGTACCAACAACGGCGGCGCCTGAGGCTGCACTCTCAGAGAAGAGATTCCTTCCTAATGCGTTCAGACCGGCTGGGTTCACAAAGGTCGCCACCTCAATGGTGCCTAAATTCTGTGGATCAACCGTACTGGGAAGCGTCACATTCACACTACCATCAGGACCAACCGTGACCCGTTGGGCATTCTGAGGAACCACAATACCGGGTTCCAACTTATAACCATCGGAGGTAACGATCTGTCCTGTACTATCAAGTTTAAAGGTTCCATCCCGCGTATAGGCTGTACTTCCATCGGGCATCTCGACCTGGAAAAAGCCATGACCTTCAACGGCCATATCAAGCTCATTCCCTGTCTGTTTATAATCCCCTTGAGAAAACATTTTGGCCACAGATACCGTGCGTACACCATGTCCCAATTGAATCCCCACCGGAACCTGGGTTCCAGAGTCTGAGGTATCGGTGCCTGGCGCTCGCATGGTTTGATAAAGCAGATCTTGAAAATCCGCCCTTGAACGCTTAAAACCCGAAGTATTGACATTTGCCAGGTTATTGGCAATCACATCAATGTTGGTCTGTTGGGCATGCATACCGGTAGCGGAAGTCCATAATGCGCGAATCATACTGCTCTCCTTATCTGTCTCCACAATGGCAGAGAATGGAGTCATGAAGCCATCGGCTTCTTTCTTCACTCTATCTTGCAAATTTCAGGCAAACTCTTAAAAATCAGGGTAAAAACTTCTTCTTCAATGCAAGGCTCCCCTTGAAGCCCTACGCCCCCTACGTTCCGTTTGCCCGCCATCTCAGCCATGTGTTTACTGTTATTTAAAGTGATTATTTCATCAATAAAGAGAGGATTTTTTGTTCAATCAAAAAGATCCTCTCTTCTTAAAAAGCGTCTCTTAAACACCGATGAGAAGATTATCGCGGCAATTTATTCCATCACCTAGGCTAATTTGCCGATCTGTGTTGCCGCCTGCTTATCCAGTTCATCCAATGCCTTGATCATTTTCATATGGGTCTCATAGGTACGATTGGATTCAATCATCTTGGTCATTGAGTGCACCACATTGGCATTAGAGGACTCCAGATAGCCGCGATGAAATCGTCCTTCCCGCGCTTCCACGGGTGTCTCTAATTCTACAGGCGCGCTATAGAGCTTTAAACCCTCTTTTTTCAGTACCGCCTGTGGCAGATCAATCAAAGACAGCTGACCAAGAATGCCCTCACCATTCGCCACCGAACCATCTGGGTTAATTTCAACCAGTTCGGTTCTGTTTCCTTTTTTTCCATTATTTACAGGCTCATCAGGATCAATCACCTGTAACAACCCCCCATCTGCACCCAGTACAGGAAAACCATCTTTGGTGGTCAATTGGCCTTGCGTATTGATCGCAAAGGAGCCATCCCGGGTATAGCGTCGCCCTTCTGGCGTCTGAATTGCAAAAAAGCCTTTACCCTCAATGGCCACATCCAGAGGATTCCCGGTCTCAAGCAATGCCCCTTGCGAAAGATTATCGGTGGTCTCTGTCGCCATAGGATAGGTCATCTGGTAGGCATTTGAAGCCACATTACTATAGGGAAAAGGGATATCACCCGGTCCGCGTAATCCCATGAAAGAGTCTGTAGGCAGGGGAAAATACTCAGGACCCGCAGCGGTCAGATAAGAGTCAAAGCTGATCCGTCCCTCTTTAAAACCGTTGGTATTGACATTTGCCAGATTGTTTGCAATCACAGACATCCGCTTTTCGGTACGAAGCGCGCCATTTACTGCTGCATAAAGTCCGCTATCCATATTCAATACCTCCCATTGTTTTAACCGTCACCGTACAATAGCGCAATGGCTATGCCAACATTTGAAGTGTATATTTTACAACAAGTTAACTCAGGAGCACCA
>JBQGBW010000091.1:0-16348 GCA_052043475.1 Magnetococcales bacterium HHB-1 | reverse complement strand
AACGCATGGATGCCAAAGCCGCCGGCGCCACAGGATGGCTCGTAAAACCAATTAAGCCCCCCGAACTGCTTGATGTGGTTAAACAGGTTTTGCCAGGAACCTAACTCAATGGCTAAAAAACCAGATCATGAAGCGCTCTTCGCTTCAGAAAACGCTAAAATCCTAAGCCATATCCTGGATCTGGAGGATACCCGTACACAACAGTTAAAAAAGAGCAGCAAAATTCTGGGGATTTTGGCCGTTGTTCTATTTTTAGGTATCTTTTTTCTTGATATTCACCCCGCCGTCTATCTGTTCGACCTCTCACAAAAACTTAAAACCTATGGCCTTGATGAGATTCCGCCAGTACTCCTTGTCTGCCTGATACTCATGATTCCCGTGGTTATTCATCGGGAAAAAGCGATGAAGGAGAAAATTGGCACCATCCACCAAAAAGTCTCTGATATATTAATCAACGAAAAAGAGACTATCTTTAATCACGTCCAAGAGATCTCAAAGAAAAACAGCGCACTGGAAGAGGCCATCCAGGAACGGTTTGACGAAGAACAGATCCTGACCAACACCATCATTCAGATGGGACAACAGTTCCACGACTTAGCAGAAATTTCCGGCGATCTCTTCTGCACCCTCGACCACGAAGGCCACTTCACCTTTGTCAGCCGAACCGTTCAAAGCCTCTTTGGCTACAACGCCGATGAACTGATTAAAAAACCGGTCACCGACTTCTTAGGAGAAAACCGCTCCTGGAGTGAAAAAGATCAAGAAGCCGTCGCTAAATTGATGGCCGGTGAAAGGGTTACAGAACACCCCGTGGAGATCCATCACAAAGATGGCCATGCCCACAGATGCCTCCTCTCCGTTGTCGCTGTTGAAGATACCTACGGCAATATGACCGGATTCTCCGCCTCAGTCATCCTGCTCACCGAAAAACGCCAGACAGAACGCGCGATTAAAGAGCGTATCCACCTGATTTGCGGCAATCAAAACTGCGATGAAGGCTATCTCAATACCACCACCGTCCTTGACAGCATCCTGCAAGAGCAGATGCGCGAAGTGATCAAAGTCACCGAAGAGGCCGCCTATAACTTAAGCAGTGCCGCACAAACCATTGATGGCCAGATCACTCAAGTAATGGACTATCTCACTGAAAGCAATCAATGGACACAGACCCACAGCTTAGACTCCCGTAAAAGCATTGATGCCGATAGAGAAGCCATCGAAGAGTTGCGCACCTTTGTTGCCGATATCGAAACACGCAAAAAAGAGGAGATGGAACGCGGCATGACCGTTGTCCATGAGATCAGCGGCCTGGGGAAACTGGTCAATATTGTCCACGAAATCAGCGAACGCACCAATGTTCTCGCTCTTAACGCAGGAATCATTGCGGCGCGCGCCGGTGAACATGGTGGACAATTCTCCACCGTCGCTCTGGAAGTACGAAAACTCTCCCGACAGGTGCGCGAAGCCGCCGAAAAAATAGGTCAAGGAATATCCCACGCCGTAGATACCATCAACACCCTCTTCTCCCAAAACATTAAAAGCCAATCGGCCATACAAGAAGAGGACTTCCTCGCACAAACGGCTCAAAAAATGATGAAAATGGGCGAAAATTATGCTACACTTCTTGATAGAAATGAATCCAGCATGAACCAAATCACCGAATGGAACCACGAACTTGCCGATCGGGTCATGACCCTGATGTCTGAAATTCAGTTCCAGGATATCGCCCGTCAACGACTCGAACAGATCATTAAAGCGCTAGACCGCCGGAAAGAGTACAGCGAAAAGGTACAACAGGCCCTCCATGATCCCGATGTCGATTATCACAGCTTAGAACTCCTCACCATCGATGATCTGCGCGCCGACTATGTGATGGCCGGACAACACGAAATCCATGCCCAGGCAACAGGTGAAACGATTGAAGAAGAGGCCGAAAGCGATGCGGTGCCTAAAATAGAACTTTTCTAAACAAAACAAATCTTAAAGTGCGCTTAAGTCACAAACTTTTCTCCTTGCCATGAAAACATCTTATAAGAAAACAGATCCATGATTAAACTTGTTATTGTTGATGATGATGCATTTACACGCATTTTTTTACGCAACCTGGCCAGATTAAGCCCTGAGATCACGATTGTCGGCGAAGCAGAGAATGGTAAACAAGCCATTGAAATGGTTAAAACGTTAAAACCTGACGTTGTAACGATGGATGTGATGATGCCAGAGATGGATGGTCTGGAAACCACACGGCAGATCATGAAAACAACCCCCTGCCCAATCATCATGGTCAGCGAACTGACCCAGGAAGACTCCCACGCCACCCTTAAAGCATTGGAGTATGGTGCGGTCGACTATCTCTCAAAATCTTCGACTCATCTGAAGCTGGATATTCCCCACGTCAAAGAGCAACTGGTCGAAAAAATCACCTATTGGGCCACCAACGCTTCTGTTAAAAAAAAGCGCACCACCACAAGCCATCGTCTCACACAAGTCTCCCCCTCAGGACCAGTGGATCTGGTTGTCCTCTCCGCATCAACCGGCGGCATTAAAACGCTTCCAGAAATTCTTAAACCGCTCACCAATCCTTCGTGTATCATCCTCATCGCGCAAACCATGCCCGCGATCTTCACAGAACCCTTTAAAGCGCAGGTTCAATCACAAACCGATCTCAACGTCATCATCGCCCAACCTGGCGTGGATCTGGAACCGGGAACCATCTATATTGCGCCTGGTGGAAAAGACTGCATCCTCAAAAAAAGCCCCCAAAATACCCTACAGTGTGAGATCAAACTGCTGCCCGATACCATCAACCACCCCTCAGGCAAGGCACTTTTCTCTTCAGTCGCCCAACACGCTAAAAATGCCGTCGCAATCATCCTCTCTGGTAAGGGAAAAAATGTCGTTCTTGGTGCAAAAAAAATCATCCAACGCGGATGGCCTGTACTCGTTCAAGATCCCACCACCTGCATTGCAGACCGCGCCTGTCAGATCGCACTCAAAGAGGGCGCTGCAACCGAATCCCTCTCCCCTGAAGAAATTGGTCAACGTTTAGCCCAATGGCTTTAACTGGGAATTGATAAAGCCTTCAAACAATAGACTTTTTTCCTTAAAAAGGGTTCTTTCACCCCTTCGCGACCATTAAGCAGACCACGCCGTACGCATTGATTGCAACGCCTCAGTTAACCGCATCTCCTCCTCTGTAAGCGCCGTTAACGTCTCCTCTAAAGCAAGATGATCCTGCCCAGTACGGCCCATATGCACCAACTTCTGACAGATCTCTAACATAGGCACTGCCTTAATCATACCGCAATTCCCTTTTAAAATGTGCGCCTGCTTATGCAACATATCCCAATCACGATCTAAACCAGCCGCTTTAATCCTTGAAACCTTTCCTGGTAAACTGGTTAAAAAAGTATCCACAATCGCCACCATCTGCTGCGCACCAAACAGATCACGAAGCGCTAAAATCTCCTGTTGATCAACAGATGGCGACGCCTCTTGAACCTCTGGCACCGTAAAATTCTCTTCCCCCCTGCTTGATGAGATCTCCTCAGAAGCTTTTTCATGCCCCGAAAGCCAGTGCACCAACACCTGTTTTAAAGCGGCAATATCCAAAGGCTTGGTAAGAAAATCATCCATACCTGCATCCAGACACTGATCTTTCGTTTGCTCCAACGCATTGGCTGTTAGCGCAACCACAGGCAGAACACCTCCTTTAGAACTCAAAATATGACGCTGGCGGATCACACGGGTCGCTTCAAAGCCATCCATCTTAGGCATCTGACAATCCATAAAGACCAGGTCATAAGAATCTCTTTTCAGCATGCTCAGAGCAGTCAAACCATCCTGCGCCACAAAGATCTGGGTCAGTTTAAAGACTTTAAGCGTCTCCACCAGAAACAGACGATTGACCTGATCATCATCAACAACCAACACACGACTAGATCCATCCAGTCGCGCATCCATATCCCATAGGCTCTGTTGATCAATAGGTTTATCCCCTAAACTAAGCCCTAAATCAAAAGGCACTGTAAACCTGAAGACACTGCCCTCCCCCACAACACTATCCACCTCAATGCCGCCTCCCATAAGCCTTACCAACTCCGCTGAGATCACCAACCCCAATCCAGTGCCACCATACTTTCTTGATGTGGAACGCTCCGCCTGGATAAAGGGTTTAAATAGCTTTTTCAACTGAGCTTGAGAGATACCAACCCCTGTATCTTTAATTTCAAAAAGCGTATGAACCAGATCCCCTTCACGTGAGAGAGCAGAAACATGAACAGAGACCTCTCCTTGCTCGGTAAACTTTACCGCATTGGAGAGCAGATTAAGCAGAACCTGTTGCAGTCGCTGCGGATCTCCAGAAAGCCAAAGAGGCATATCTTTAGAGATGTTTACATTAAATTTAATTCCCTTCCCCTTAGCCTGAAGCGCAATAATATCTGTAACCTTTGCCAACATATTTTTAAGAGAAAAAGAGATGTTCTCAAGATCAATACGTCCCGCCTCAGCCTTGGAGAAGTCCAGAACCTCATTAATAATCGAGAGCAGATACTCCCCCGAAGAACGTATGGTCCGCACATAACCGCGCGATTTTTCCTCAAGCGGCATACGCTCCAACAGTTGAGAAAAACCAAGGATACCATTGAGCGGTGTACGGAATTCATGGCTCATTGTTGCCAGAAAACGCCCCTTAGCCTCCGCGGCTTCCTGTGCCTGTTGTTGCGCGCGCCTCAACCCCAGATGCGTTTTTACACGGGCCAGAACAACCGAAGGGTTGATCGGTTTATTGATAAAATCAACAGCCCCTAAAGTTAACGCCTTGGTCTCTGCTTTGGCATTATTTTTACTGGTCACAAAGATAATTGGAATACCCGCTGTTTTTTTATCATTTTTCAATAGGCTACACAACTCATAGCCATCCATGCCCGGCATCATCACATCCAGAAGAATCAGATCGATATCCGGCACCTCTTTCCGCATCACAATCTCAAGCGCATCATGGCCAGAGGTCGCCATAACAATACGATAGCTGTCTTTTAAAACCGATGCTAAAAGTTTTATATTGCTCGGCATATCATCAACAACAAGAATTTTTGCTCGCTCCACCACTTCGGTCATACGCTTCTACCCTTCTTCCTTAAGATCGATTTTTAAAGCTTCAGCAATCGCCAAGAGCGATCGACGCGCAGCTTTAAAGTCGATCTGTTCAATCTGCGCTTCCAAAAGGGAGAGTTGCTGCCTGATCTCTTCGTGCGGATTAACTAAAAGCGGTTTAAATTTTTCAAAAGATGCCAAAGCATCAAACTCGCTCTTTTCAATCTCCGCAAAAAGCTTGGCCGCCGCTGTAGCAATCTCATCCCGATCCACAGAAGAGACCTCCTCATGACCCGAAGCACCTTCCCCACCATCTAGGGAACAGACCATCTTAATGGAGAGAAAAACCTCTTCAGCCGCCTCCTCAAATTCATGCAACAGATGGGGGGATAAGGGCTCCTGTTGACTCAAGGCGGTCTCCAGACGTGAAGCCGCATCAAAGAGACGCGTTGCCGAGATATTCCCCGCCGTTCCACGGATTGTATGGGCAAAACGGACCGCCTCGTTCCCCGTATCATGCGCCAATGTCTTAAGAAAAGGGGCGATGGTCCCCGCATGATCCTGATAGAACATCGAGAGCAATGAATGGAATAGACGATGATTCCCCGCAAACCGCTCTAAAGCGTCAGTCACATCGATTCCCGGGAGATACTCAGGAGTTTTCACCAAATCATCCTCCGACTCAAAGGATGCCTCTATCGTCTCATGCGCCCCAATACCATCACGCGGTCCAATCCATTCAATCAGCTTCATATAGAGATCTTTCCGAATAATGGGCTTGGCCAGATGATCATTCATCCCCACAGACAGACATTTCTCCCGATCACTCGCCATGGCGTGTGCGGTCATCGCCACAATAGGTAACCGTTGAAACCGTTCATCCTGACGAATCTTTATGGTGGCATCATAACCATTCATCACCGGCATTTGAATATCCATCAGGATAAGATCCCAGGGCTCTTTTTCAACTTTCGCCAAGGCTTCTTCACCATTTTCTGCCACATCAACAACCAGACCAACCTGTTTGAGAAACTCCAACGCCACCTGTTGATTCACTTCATGATCTTCAACCAACAAAATTTTAGCACCAGCAATTCGATCAGAGACCGACGCTAAATCCAGCGTATCCCGTCCCCGCCGAAACGCTTTGACCATATTTTTACCAAAACTTTCCATAATGGTATCAAAGAGCAAAGAGCAGTTCACCGGCTTAGATAGATAACTATCCACACCATTCCACGCTTCAGACAAGGCAAGATTCGCGGTGTAACCAAATGGCGTCATTAAAATAATTTTAAGCAAACCAGAATCTGGGACCAGATCACGCAAACCTTTTACAACATCCTCTCCCGCCATTTTTGGCATACGCTGATCCACAAGCACCAACTGATACGCCCGACCGTCTTCGCCAAAGCCTTTCTCTATCGATTTTAACGCTTCTGAACCAGAGTATACACCATGAACATTAAAGCCAAACATTCTTAATGTTCTCTGCAACGCATTATTTGCCGCCCGGTTATCATCAACAACCAGCGTATTGAGCCTGAAAAGATCCTCTGGCGGAATCATATCTTCAACTTCTGCGCCCAATTTGCGATCAAAAGGCAGCGTAAAATGAAACAAACTCCCCACCCCTTTTTTAGATTCAACCCAGACCTCCCCCCCCATAAGATCCACCAACCGCTTACTGATTGAAAGCCCCAATCCCGTTCCACCAAACCGCCGTGTTGTCGAACTGTCCGCCTGACAGAACGCACCAAAAAGTTGTTTCACCTGCTCTGCATCCATCCCGATGCCTGTATCACGGATAGCGAACTCTAAAAATACAGAAGATGCGGTCTCTTTTCTGGTCTTAACCTGAACCTCAACCTCCCCTTCAGAGGTAAATTTTATCGCATTTCCAATCAGATTCATTAAAACCTGCTCCAAACGGAGCGCATCACCAATCAACTCATAACGGCACTCCTCTGAAACACATAAAATCAATTCAAGATGTTTTTTCGAAGCCTGGGCAGAGAACATATCAGAGAGGTGATCAAAGACCTCCCTTAAGAGAAACGCCTTATGCTCCAATTCCATCTTACCAGCTTCAATTTTAGAAAAATCAAGAATATCATTGATAATACGCAGAAGAGATCTGGCCGAGCCCGCAATTTTAAGAAGATAGCTCCGTATGGCACCAGACATATTTTGACGCAAAGCCAGGTCAGTCAAACCAATAATGGCATTCATCGGTGTACGAATCTCATGACTCATATTGGCCAGAAAAGCACTTTTCATCTGATTCGCCTCATCGGATGCCTGTTTTGCCTGTAAAATCGTTTTTTCAACCTGTTTACGGTCAGAAATATCGTGAAAAACCACTAAAAGATGCAATTTATTCTGATTTTGAAATGTCGTTAAAAACGCATTCAGCCACACCTCTTTATTGAAAGAGGTAACCATATGAACCTCAACCTCCTGCTCACCCCCTATCGCCAACACCTCCTCAGCCACTTCCAGCAATCCACCTGGCTTCTTCCAGGATCTGATATCGCGAAAATTTTGTTTGAGAATCTGCTCAACAGAAGAGGCGCCAACCAAAGAAGCCGCAATGGGATTGGCAAAAATACAGTCACCATCATCCGCTAAGTAAGCGACCACACCATGGTTGGATGAAGAGAGAATTTTCTGATTGATGGTCAAGGCTTCATCCAGTTTCTCCTCAACCTGGTTTTTTTCAATAATAATCTGATCAAGCACAGTAATCCTTGTTTTCAGATCAACGGCCATTTTCTCCATAAAATAGGCTAAACGACCAATTTCATCGTCAGATTTAATCTCAATCGGCGTATCATATCGCCCCCTACCAATTTCTGTCGCTGCCCACTGGAGCCTTTCAATCGGATCAGAAATCTTCCTTGAGAGTACTGCACCGATAGAGAAAGCGATAATAAAAGCCCCCAGACTAAACAACAAACTCAATAACGTCTGCTCATAAGCATCATCACGCACGCGCACTAACTCTTTAGCCAAAACCTTCTCAAAAGCTTCTCTTGATTGATCCGAAAACTGATGCAATGCCCCGATCTGAGATTCAACATCTTTTCTAAACGACGACTCCATACGCCTGACTGAAAGCAGCGCATCACGATCAAAAGAAAATATTCCTTCTTTTTTTATCAATATTTTACCCAGAAAAGAGACCAGTTTCTCCCCCCTGGCGTTAAACCGATCAGACAGTTCATCCTGCGCCTTTTCAGAAAGAAGATGCATCCACCTTTTTGAAGCAGAAAGAATATGGGCTTTATCTTGTTCCAGATGGCTAAAAATTCCATGCAACTCGCGCGTAAGCCGTTGGCGATCACCACGATTTTCTATAGAACCATTTTGATCATAAGTTGCAATCACTTCATCCAGAAGTAAAAATAACTTTAAAATATTGGAAGTAATACTCTGCAAGTGATAAGGAATCTCTGAAGAAGAGTAAATACCAACCTGGGTATGTTTTTCTATACGATCAATCTCTTTCTCAATATTGAGACTAAAATAACTCACCAAACCACCAAGAATAGCGACAAGAAGCGCAACAGAAACAAAAGCCAACGTAATTTTTTTCCGAATACTCACCAATCCCCCTCCTTAAGAACAACTTATACAAGCAACATAACCTTTTTTCGATAAAGCAAAAAACGCCGCATGTGAGCGGTACATACGTTTTTTTAGTTTTTTTCTCAAAAAAAAAAGCCAGAGAATCACAAAATTTTCAAATCAACTCTAAACCATTTTATAAATAAACTTGATATAAATCAAATAGGTTTAAAAATACCATAAATTAAAGTTCAAGCCACATTTTGCTCAGCGTGCGCTTCCCACTCCAACAAGAGCACTTCCAATGCCGCATGAAGCCTCATTCCTTCCTGCTCAAGCGCCTTCAATAGCGTATCCACACCATCCAAACATCCAGAGCGCCCCAGATCAACCAGACGTTGACAGACCTCAAACATGGCCATGGCTTTGATCATGCCACAGTTTCCTTTCAGGGTATGCGCACGCTGATGAAGTTGCTCTGGATCACGAGCCTTTCCAGCCTCAAGGATCAAACCAATCTTATCCGGAAGCGAATCCAGAAGAGTCTGAACCATCATCATGAGATCCTCAAGACCAAACAGTTGCTGCAACTGTTTGAGTTCTTCACGATCGACAATCAGTTCCGATTTACGCTTGTTTTTTTCTCTATCCTCCTCAACAACATTATGCTCCACCTCTTTCTGCGTCTTCTCCTCTGAGAAGAGCCAGCGCGCCAGACGCTTTTTCAGTGCAGAGATATCCAATGGTTTTGTTAAAAAATCATTCATTCCTGCGGCCAGACATTTTTCACGATCCTGCTCTTGAGCGTTCGCAGTTAAAGCGATCACAGGAAGCGCGACGCCTAAGCCTCTGGCCTGTATGTTCAGATGACGGATCTTTCGCGTGGTATCATATCCATCCATCTCGGGCATCTGACAATCCATTAAAATAAGATCAAAGGATTCTCTCTCAAGCGCTTGAAGTACTTCAATCCCATTTTTAGCCACAACAACCGAAGAGACGGTCAAGGTTTTCAGCGTTTCAGTAATAAAAAGCTGATTCACATGATCATCTTCTGCAACCAGAATATGGGCATTTTGCCAATTTTCCAATCCAGAAACCACAACCTCTCGCTTATGGAACCGCGCATACGCCTCAGTGGAGCAGACTTCAAACTGTGCGGTAACCAAAAACGTGCTCCCCTTTCCAATACGACTTTCAACCTGAATATCACCATTCATCAGGCGCACCAACTCCGCCGAAATCGCCAATCCCAGACCACTGCCACCATATCGACGCGTTGTCGAGCTGTCCGCTTGAACAAAAGGCTTGAAAAGCCCCTGACAACTCTCCTCAGTAAGACCAATGCCTGTATCTTTTACAGAGAAGAGCAATTGACTTTTTTTATCATGCTGCTCTAAAAACTGAACATGAACCATCACCTCTCCTTGATGGGTAAACTTAACCGCATTAGAGAGAAGATTAAACAGAACCTGTTGCAGACGATTCGGATCACCAATAAGCGTCAGAGGAACATCCTGTTCATAATCTAAGGAGAGTTTTAATCCTTTTTCATTGGCGGTCACACGAACAATATCCAAACTTTTCTGTAACAACTGATCCAGTTTAAAAGGGATATGCTCAAGCACCATATGTTTGGCTTCAATTTTGGAGAAATCCAAAATATCATCAATGACTGTAAGCAGATGTTTTCCTGAGTGGAGAATGGTTTGCAAATGTTTTTTCTGCTGCGCACTCAATTTAGAGTCCGCCAACAACTGCGAAAAACCCAAGATGCCATTTAAAGGGGTTCTTATCTCATGACTCATACTGGCTAAAAAACGGCTCTTTGCTTCATTGGCTTTCTCCGCTTCAGACTTCGCCTCACGCAACGCTTCATCTAAGCGACGACGATCAATGATCTGCGCAATGGTCTTTGCCATATCCCGAAGGATTTCATCCTTCTGTCCAAAAAGAACAGGACGCGCTTTATCAATCTTTTTATCATATCCATAGAACGTCAGAAAACCTAAGGGCTCCTCCTCCAGAAAAATGGGCACACAACAGTGCACATAATCATAGAGACTTTCTAAAGGAACCTTATAATCATCTTTTCTTGTTGAAAAAAATATTTTCTGTCCAACCGCATCCTGTTTACAAAAATGCGCATCCTCAGACACCTGCTGACAGGAACAGATCACTTCAGAAGACAGATCCTTTCCTGAACTTAGGAGCCTTTGTTTCTCCTCTTCATCAAAAAGCGTAAGCCCACCACAACGCCACGCGTCAAAGAGGGATGAACTAAAAATAATTTTTAAAACCGTCTTTAACTGCGGTTCTAAAGCGCTTGGTTTTAACAATGTTTTTAATATCTTGTGACGCGTATTGCGCCATTTTACTGCATGCCCTAGATCGCGTTCAATCTTGAACCGTTCTTTAATCTCATTTCTTAAAGCATGGTTTTTAGAATCCAAAATTTCTGTTTGATGCGCCAACTGTTTCCGCTGTTGATAGAGTTCTAGAAAAACACGGGTCTTAGATAACAATATACGATTATCAATCGGCTTTTGGATATAGTCCACCGCACCGGCATCATATCCTCTCATTTTATGCTCTTCATCATCATAGGCGGCGGTCACAAAAATAATCGGCACCGCACGGGTCTGGCTTGCCCCCCTAAGATATTCTGCCACCTCAAAACCGCTCATTTCAGGCATTTGAGCATCCAGCAAAATGAGCGCAAACTCCTGCTTCAAGCAGAGGCCCAACGCCTCTATCCCAGAACTGGCCTCAACAACATCGGCCGACACACGCGCAAGAATTTTTCTCAAAGCCACCCGGTTCGCTTTTCTGTCATCAACAATCAGTATGCGCGCGCGATTCAGATCCGATCCATTCATAAGCATGACATCGTTATCCTCCAGATGAACCGCAGATCCAAAAGCACCAGAAGGCATCCCATTCATAGCCTTTCCCTAAACACATCCCAGAATACAACACATTAGGCGAAGTGATAATGTATATATTGGATATTATAAGAAATAAGAGCAAAAACGTCCAAGATTTTTATAATTCAATCATGAAAAGTGCGTCGCAAAAAGCTCTGTTTTGCCCGACTCCCACCCTTTTTGAAAAATACGGTGCTTCTGAAACATCGGGTCAAAACCATGGTGAAACATTTTCAACTCCAGACGCTCCTGTTTCCCCAGACAGAGATACCCCCCAGGAACCAGACTATCAAGCAGCAGACGCACCACTTTTTTTTGCAAAGCCCGATTAAAGTAGATCAGAACATTGCGGCATAACACCAGATGCGCTTTAACAAAAGGCCCATCAACAGCCAGATTATGACGGGAGAAGACCACACTCTCCCTCAAGATGGGATCCATTTTTATTAAACCATTCTCAATCTGACAATAGCGTGAGAAGCGATATTTCCCCCCCGCTTTCAGATAGTTCTGCTCAAACTTCTCCAGGCGGTCAACATTATAAATCCCTTCTCTTGCCTGTTGAACGACGGTTTCATCGAGATCTGTGGCATAGATACGAATGTTATCCGCCAATCCCATCTCTAAAAAAAGGATCGCCAACGAGTAGACCTCTTCACCACTCGCACAGCCTGCACTCCAGATATTAAAGAACAACGCCTTCTCAAGTTGTGGAGCCACATGTTGTCGCAAGGCTAAAAACATGCTTGGATTACGAAACATGTGCGTTACAGAAACGGTAAGAGTCGCCACCAGACGGTCGAGAACATCTTTGGTGTAGAGAAGTTCAGGAATGATCGAGGAGATATGTTTCAGTTTACATGAAGAGACACACGCTAAAATACGTCGCTTCAAAGAGGCGGTTTCATACTCCTGAAATTGATAACCATAACGAAGCGCGAGTGCATCAAGCAGTAGACGAATTTCAATATCTTCGATCTCAGAAGAAATCAATGAACCGCTCCTATCATCTATTCCACCACCATTTTAATGTTCAGAAGTTACAAAATCTTTAAGCAACGTCGGCAACTGATCCAGATCAACCGGTTTCGGCAGAAAAGCGCTGGCACCGGAGTGGAAACACTGCTCCTGATCTTCGACCATCGCTTTTGCACTCAAAGCAATAATCGGCAGATCTTTTAAATTATCCCGCTTACGGATACGGCGCATGGTCTCATGGCCATCCATACCAGGCATCATGATATCCATAAGCACCGCATCAATCAAATTTGAATTTTTATCCAACAGATCAAGCGCGGTCTGGCCATCCGGCGCCATAATCACTTTCAAGCCGCGCTTCTCTAAAGCTCTGGAGAGCGCATAGGTGTTGCGCATATCATCATCGACCAGCAGCACAGAGACCCCTTGAAAAAGCGTTTTCCATCGGGTGAGATCATCGTCTGCACGCTCTGGAAGACGCGTGTGATCCATATTTTTAAGAAAAGAGGCCACCTCTGTCACCAGACGTTTAATCGCTCTGGGATGTTTTTTTCGGGTCGCCACCATTCCAGAGTAGGAGCCTAAACGACGGATATCCTGATCACTCAACGCACGGCCTGAATGAATAATCACCTGTGGCGCTTTAAGTTCAGGTAACCCTGCCATGGATTCTAAGAGATCAAAGCCTGAACAGTGAGGAAGTTCCAGATCAAGGATAAGGCATTTAAAAACCTCTCGCCTTAACAACTGCATCGCTGTTTCACAATCTTCGGCCACCGCAACCTCAATATGATGTTTCTCAAGCAACGCAGAGGTCGTTCTACGAACCACAGCATCCCCTTCAACCAAAAGCAGTTTAGCCCCCATCTCTTTTGATCGACACGCCACATCATTGAGTACCTCTTCAAGTTGTAGAGGAGTCACTGGTTTCTGGAGCACACTGATGGCATCGCGCGTTAACCCCTGTGCATGCTGCGGCTCAACATCTCTGGCAGAGATCACATGGGTTGGAATAGATTGGCTCTCCTTATGCCGCTTTAATTGCTTCAACACCTCCTTGCCATCCATATCGGGTAGACCTAAATCAAGGATAATCCCCTCTGGCTTATATTGACACGCCATCTGGATTCCCAACTGGCCGTGGGAGGCAGCAAGACATTTAAAACCATTTTTTCTGGCAAAGTCACGGACCGCACGGGCAAAGACCGGATCGTCCTCAATAACCAGTAGCGTCCGATCTCCCGCCTTAAGGTGCAAACGATCATCATCAATAAAACGATCCACAACAATCGGTGTATGACGGCTTATTTTTTTAAGATGCGTGGTCTCTCCTGCGCTATCGTTGTCGATCTTTTTTTCACTGTATTCAGAGGCCGACCCGATAGAAACAGCAGAAGGTTTCTGCCCTTTAAAACCATTATGATGGCCATTTCCACCAAAACCATTCGGACGATGACCATTTCCACCAAAAACAGACCTTCGCCCCTGAATCATATCTGAACCCTTTGAACCCCCATTCGAAGGATCTGAAGCACCACCCGAATGATGAGAAGATTGATCAGAAGAGCCTGAATCATCCATCTCTTTTTGAGAGACAGGCAGGAAAAGGGTAAAGATACTTCCTTCACCCTCTTCACTCTTCAACTGAATCTCTCCACCCAACATATGGGCAAGCTCCCTTGAGATGGCCAAACCTAAACCGGCCCCACCATATCGACGGCTAATGCTTCCATCCGCCTGCTGAAAAGCACCAAAGATATGCGCACGCTTCTCATCAGGAATCCCCACACCAGAATCGGCCACATCAATGGCCAAACGCAATTGATCCTCTCTAGAGTCCTCCGATAGACGCCAAAACATGGAGACATCACCTTCAGAAGTAAATTTAAAGGCGTTAGAGAGGAAGTTTTTAATAATCTGTCCCAACTTGCCTTGATCGGTCTGGATAATCTTCGGAACCTGTGCCTCCACATCAACCTGCCAGTTAAACCCCTTCTCAGAAGCCAGATGTTTAAACTGTGCATGCAGACGCTCCACAAAGGGGCGCACTTCCACATCCGTAAGATAGACCTCAGATGTCCCCGATTCAATTTTAGAGAGATCCAGAATATCATTAATCAGGTTAAGCAGATCCGAACCACTGTCATGGATAATTTTAGCCGACTCCGTCTGTTCCTGGCTTAAGTTCCCCTCTTCATTCTCCATAAACTCCCGTGCCAGAATCAAAACACTGTTGAGGGGTGTTCTCAACTCATGCGACATATTGGCAATAAACTGTGTTTTATGACCACTGGAGATCTCCAGTGCTCTGGCTTTTTTCTCCACATCCGATCGCGCCAACTCCAACGATTCATTGGCCTGCTCTAAGATAAGCTGTTGTGCCCGCAACTCCTCTTGAGATTTTTTCAACTCTAAGGCTTGAACCTCCAACTCTTCGTTGGTTAACTGCAACTCTTCACTCTGGGTGGTCAACTCTTCGGCTTGAATCTGTGTCTTCTGCAACAACGCCTCTGTACGAAGATTGCGCATCAGATTCTCCAATCCCATGCCAATCGTCGCCATCTGCCCCTCAACAAGCGCCTGCTGAATGGGCGTAAACTTCTGAAAAGAGGCAATCTCTAAAACAGCCAATACCCGATCTTGAAAAATAACCGGTAGCGCCATCACTGTATTCGGTGTCGCCTCCCCCAATCCAGAATGAATCGGCGTATAGTCATTCGGAACGTGGGTTAAGAGCATCGGTTTTCCTTCACGGACACACTGCCCCACCAACCCTTCACCAGAAGCATAGGAGTTTTCCATATGCTTGCGCTCTTTAAAACGATAACTGCCTAAGAGTTCATAGCGCTCCCGCTTCTCATTTAAGATATAAAATACCCCAAAACCACAATCTAACAATCCACCCAACTTTGAAACCAGCGATTCCGCCAACTCCTCAGGGGTCCGCGCTTCCTGTAGTGTTTTAGAGATCGTATCCGAAGCACTTTTCAACCACGCCTGATCCTGAGCATTCTGCGCCATCTGATTAAAAATCTTACTGAGTTTTGACAACTCATTATGCCCCCTGACCTCCACTCTCTGAGAAAAATCACCACTATCCGCTGCACGTGTCAGCACGGAGATCAATGCGGAGAGTGGCTTCGTTATTGAACGCGTAAAAAGGATCGCTAACAGACCCGCAATAAACCAACTCACAATAAAAATAGTCGCTGCACCAGAAAAAGCCCGCTCTTCATGAGTCACGGCAAGCCGTACCGACTCCTCCGAAAAAGATTCAATCTCACCTAAAATTTTTTCCAATTCAGTATCTAAACTGTCCTGCTTTTCCCCAATGGTATCGAATAAACCTTGCGCTTTCTCTCGCTGGCCAGTCAAAAGAAGATGAAAGATATTCAACGCCAGTTTTTCATAAACCTCATGTTGCTCATGAATCACGCCAAGCCATACTTTTATTTTTTTCAACTCTTCAACTTCCCGCGCAACTTGACTCCTTTTCAAACCATCAGCAACAACCCCTCTTCCTCTATCGATCTCATGCTCTACTTCTCTTGAAATCCTTTGAAAAGAATTCAAAAGCGTTTTTATCTGCTCAGATAACGCCAGGTTATTATCGCCCGCACCAAAACGCAATGCGCGCTCAAAAACAATCGCCAGTTCAAACTGATGCACTGTAATCTGAGAAAGTATTCGCGTGACCGGCAGATCCTGCTGTGCCACTTCACGGACTTCATTACCAATATGATCAATTTTAACCAGAGCAAATCCTGAAGCCCCCA
>JBQGBW010000090.1:0-16616 GCA_052043475.1 Magnetococcales bacterium HHB-1 | reverse complement strand
AGTGTCATGCTACCATCGCCGGTTTCTGTGACGTTGGTAAAGACCGAACCATTAGCGGCCGTTTGAGCTAGAGTGATATCAAGAATATCACTTGCCGTAGAGGTGGCAAAGGCGAGGGTTTTTCCTGTGACATCTGTAGAAGCAAGTGTTGCTGTACCGCCACCACTTACATTGATGCTTGAGAAGACGGTCATATCCGTGATGCCAGTATAGCTCCCTGTATCACTGAAAGTGAGCGTCATGCTACCATCGCCCGTTTCACTGACGTTGGTAAAGACGGAACCGTTGGCAGCCGTTTGGGCCAGAGAGATATCAACGATATCGGTTGCAGCAGCGGTAGTGAAAGAGACGGTTTTGCCCGCAACATCGGTGGAATCGACAGTGACGGTTCCACCAGCAGAAGCATTGATTGTAGAGAAATTCTCCAGACCAGTCACACCGCTGTAGTTGCCTGTGTCACTGAAAGTGAGTGTCATGCTACCATCGCCGGTTTCTGTGACGTTGGTAAAGACCGAACCTGACGCTGCCGTTTGGGCCAGAGAGATATCAAGAATATCACTTGCCGTAGAGGTGGCAAAGGCGAGGGTTTTTCCAGTGACATCTGTAGAAGCAAGTGTTGCTGTACCGCCACCGCTTACATTGATGCTTGAGAAGACGGTCATATCCGTGATGCCAGTATAGCTCCCTGTATCACTGAAAGTGAGCGTCATGCTACCATCACCGGTTTCCGTGACGTTGGTAAAGACGGAACCTGACGCTGCCGTTTGAGCCAGAGAGATATCAACGATATCGGTTGAAGCGGCGGTGGTGAAAGAGACGGTTTTGCCCGCAACATCAGTGGAGGCGACAGTGACGGTTCCACCGGCAGAAGCATTAATTGTAGCGAATTTTTCCAGTCCCTGGATGCCGCTATAATCTCCAACAGCGGAGAAGTCAAGGTTGAGTGCACCATTACCTGAGTGGGAGATATTAGAGAAGTTGGCTGTTGCGGCGTCTCCTTGAGCGAGTGTGATACCAACCACATCACCAGTGGCATTGGTATTGAAGGCTAAAGTGGCGTTATTAACATCGGCTGAAGCGAGTGTTACAGCACTATTTCCTACAATATTGGCCGTATCAAAAACGCCTAAGCCGGTGACACCACTGAAGTTACCAGCATCGGAGAAGGTGATATCTAAATTACCTGTTCCTGAACTGGTGAGGTTTGAGAAATCTGAGCCGCTTGCATTGGCTTGAGCGAGTGTGATGGTGACATCATCACTGGCGGCAGTACTTTTGAACTCAAGGGTTAAGTTGTTAACATCCGTTGAGAGCAGTGAGGCCGCACCTCCGGTCACACTGACCTGGACGAATTTATTTAATCCGGTGATACCTGTAAAAGAACCGGTATCGGTAAAGTTGAGGATAAAATCGCCACTGCCGGTTTCAGAGATGTTACTGAAGTCCGCTGTGTTGGCAGCGGTTTGTGTCAGGGTTATGGTGAGGTCATCACCGGCGGCGGTACCATTAAAGACAACGGTTTTTCCAGAGACATCCGCTGAGGCGACGGTGTTGCCACTGCCACTGGTGAGTTTGACTTCATCAAATTTATCCAGACCATTAACACCGGAGTAGTCACCGGTTTCAGCGAAGGTGAGGAGAAACTGTCCACTACCGGTATTAGAAATGGCAGAGAAATCAGCGGAGCTTGCTTCGTTTTGGTTCAGGCTGATGGATAAATCATCATCCGCAGTACTGCCTTTAAAGACATAGTCCTGGCCTGAGATTTCAGAGGCTGCAAAGGAGACTTCGCCGCCACCGCTCATGTAGATGGCATCAAAATTGGTTAGTCCTGTAATACCGCTATAGTCGCCTGTTCCTGTGGTGCTGAGTTTGAGATTTCCGGTGCCGGTTTCGGTGACATTGCTAAAGTCAACGGAACTGACATCGGTTTGGGCGAGTGTAATGAGAACCGCATCTGAAGCATCATCGGTAGTAAAGCTGACCGTTTTTCCTGTGACATCCGCTGAAGCGACTGTCACATCGCCATTTGCACTGGTTAGATTAATGGTGCTGAACTTATCCAGTCCTTGGATGCCGCTGTAATCACCTGTTGCAGAAAGGTCAAGGTTAAGCTTACCATTTCCTGTGTGGGACAGGCTTGAGAAGTTGGCCGCTGCAGCATCGGCTTGAGCGAGTGTGATACCAACCACATCACCCGTGGCATTGGTATTGAAGGCTAAAGAGGCGTTATTCACATCGGCTGAGGCGAGTGTTACCGCACCATTGCCGTTAATATTGGCCGTGGCAAAGCTACCCAAGCCAGTGACTCCACTGAAGTTTCCGGCATCAGAGAAGGTGATATCTAAATTACCTGACCCTGAGTTGGTGAGGTTAGTGAAGTTTGAGCCGCTTGCATTGGCCTGAGCCAATGTGACGGTGACATCATCATTGGTTGAGGTGCCTTTAAAGGCTAAAGTGGTGTTTGTTACATCAGTGGAGGCGAGGGTTACGGCGCCATTGCCGTCAATATTTGCGGTCGCAAAGTTCCCCAAACCGGTTACACCACTGTAGTCGCCGGCATCGGAGAAGGTGATATCCAGTGATCCTGAGCCTGAGCCGGAGAGATTTGTGAAGTTTGCACTGCTTGCATTGGCTTGCGTCAGAGTGATGGTTGCATTATCACTGCTTGTGGAGACATTAAAGTCAAGCGTTTGATTGTTAACATCTGAAGAGGTGAGCGTTATGGCGCCACCAGTGACACTCACCTGGCTGAATTTATTTAGTCCATTGATGCCCGTAAAAGAGCCTGTATCGGTAAAGTTAAGAATGAGATCGCCACTGCCGGTCTCAGAGATATTGCTGAAGTCCGCTGAATTGGCATTGGCCTGAGTTAGCGTTACGGTGAGATCGTCACCGGCGGCTGTACCATTAAAGACAACGGTTTTTCCAGTAATGTCAGCCGAAGCGACGCTGTTTCCACTGCCACTGACCAGTTTGATTTCATCAAAATTATCAAGACCATTGATACCGGTGTAATCACCGGTTTGAGAGAAGGTGAGGAAAAATTGACCACTTCCCGTATTGGAGAGTGAAGAGAAGTTCGCTGTGGATGCATCGGCCTGGTTTAGGGCTATGGAGAGATCGTCGTTGGCTGTGTTTCCTTTGATGGCATAACTTTGCCCTGTCATCACGGCGGACTCAAAGGATACCTCGTTACCACCGCTCATGTAGATGGCATTAAAGTTAGCTAGTCCAGTGATGCCACTGTAATCGCCCGCTTCTGTGGTGCTGAGTTTAAGGTTCCCAGAGCCTGTTTTGGTGACACTTGAGAAATTAGCTGAACTGGCATTGGCTTGTGTCAGTGTGACCAATACAGCATCAGAGGTGTCATTGGTGGTGAAACTGACAGTTTTACCAGTGACATCGGCTGAAGCGACGGTGACATCGCCACTGCCGTCGGTATTGATGGTATCGAATGAATCCAATCCTTGGATGCCGCTGTAATCACCGATTCCAGCGAAGGTGAGATTAACGTCACCGGAGCCTGTTTTTGAGAGATTAGAAAAATTGGTCGTTGAAGCGTCGGTTTGATTCAATGTAACGGTAACATCGTCACTGGTTGTGTCGCCGTTAAAGACGAGTGTTGCATCGTTAACATCATCGGAAGCCAGTGTAACGACACCGTTTCCTTTGAGGTTGGCTGTATCAAAGGAGCCAAGACCGGTAACACCGCTGTAGTCACCACTATCAGAGAATGTGATATTAAGGGCCCCAGAAGAGCCTGCGTCACTTAGGCCACTGAAATCCGCTGTGTTGGCATCAGTCTGAGCTAGTGTGATGGTCAGGTTATCGTTGCTGGTGGCGCCATTGATGATGAAGGTTTGATCAGAGACATCGTTTGAGGTTAAGGTTGCCTCACCACCAGTGAGGTTGATTGTACTGAACTTACTGAGTCCTGTAATGCCACTAAAACTGCCACTATCGGTAAAGGTGACATGGAACTCACCTGAACCGCTATGGGTTAGGCTGGAAAAGTCAGCACTGCTGGCATCGCTTTGGGTGAGTGTAATATTGGCGACATCGTTGGCAGTGAAGGTTTCTATTGTAAAGGTTTTTCCAGAGATATCAGCAGAGGCTAAAGAGGCAGTGCCGCTACCATAAAAAACAATCTGTGTAAAATTGTCTAGCCCATTTATGTTACTGTAATCGCCTGTGTCTGTGAGCACCAGCTTCAGAGCGCCTGCACCTGCTTCATTGAGGTTTGAAAAATCGACGCTGCTGGCATCCGTTTGGGCAAGTTCGATGGCGACATTATCGTTGCTTGATGCTGTGGTAAAGGTGAGGGTTCCACCAGTGACATCTGCGGAGGCTAAAGTAACAATTCCATTACCAGTGGCTTCTATGGAGTCAAAAACGGAGAGCCCGTTAATGCCGCTGTAATCCCCCGTTCCAGAAAGTTTCAACAGAAGCTTGCCCGTGCCTGCCTTTGTGAGGCTGATAAAGCCTGCCGAAGAGGCGTCTGCCTGATCTAAGGCGATGGTGATATCATCCGTAGAGGTTGTGGTGGTAAAGCTGATGGCGAGTGTGCTTACATCGGCTGAAGCGAGTTCTACCCCACCCCCATTGGTGGTGACTGAAGTAAAGCTGTTTAAGCCGGTGATGCCGCTGTAATCTCCAGATTCGGTGAGAGAGAGGGTTAGATTACCACTCCCGGTATTGGAGAGATTACTGAAGTCACGACCATTTGCATCGGCTTGAGCGAGGGTGATGGTGGCATCACCTGCACCACTGTTTTCTAAGGTTTTTCCAGTGGCAATCGCACTATCCGCTGTAAATGTGGTGCCATTTGTAGCGACCACTTTAGCGGATGCGGGAAGTGTGCCCGTGAAGGTGGTGTCGGTATCGATGGAGAGCGTCGTGGTTGTGACGGTGATATTAGAGAAGTCGGCGGCAGGTGTTGCATCAATGTCTGTGATCGTTATCACGCCAGCGCCTGAGGCGGTGTAACCTGAGATGATATCCGCAGCAATGGTCAGGGTATTGCCGGTGGAGACCTTTACAATGGTGCCTGTGGGAAATGAGCCGTTGAATGTTCCGTCGCCATCAAACTGCACCGAAAAACCATCGGTGGTGACATGGCTGAAATTCTCTGACAGTGTTTGCTCGGCATTGGTCAGTGCTGTGGTCCCTTGGCCTGAGATGGGAAGATCCTTATTTTTGGCCGCTGGCATCGTCAGGGTGGCGTTTGCTTTGACCTCAATGGCGTTGTAGAGGCTCGTATCCAGGTCACTTGTCAGGTTTTCATCGGTCTCGACGATATAAGGCTCTGGATCGGGGGGGGGGATGAACTCTTCTTCGTCTTCTGCGGCAGCGGTTTCCTGAGCAGCCTCGTTTTCTTCTTCCTCTTCTGCTAAAGCGTTGGGTACTGCTGTGAGATTTGACCCTATCGTCTCCGCTGTCTCCGTATCCCCTTGCCCAACGTTATCTTCTGTCTCAACAACCTCTGTTTCTTCATCGGCGGTTTCTTCGCTCTCTTCATCAGAAGGAGCGTTTTCTTGCTCTGTTTCTTCTTCGGTGGGATCGCTTGTATCGTCTTCGATATCTACGCTGACAACATCGTCAGCTTGTTCAGCTTCTGTATTATTTGTTTCTGTTTCCGTGCCTTGGGTGGACTCCACATTGATGCCGCTTGTTGAGTTCTGTGTGGGATCAATGCTGGAACTGTTTTCGGCAAAAAAATTGTCAAGTGTATTTGAAGCTGAACTTTGCCCTGTTGATATGGTGTTTCCTGTAGTCGCTATTGTGCCAGAGCCTGTACCTGTGGAACCGCCAGAAGTTGTTGTGCCACCAAAGGAGGATGTATTTGTTCCTGTGGTGTCGCCAAAAGAGGTTGTCCCTGTGGTTGTTCCCGTTGTTGCAGTACCAGTGGTGCCGGTAGTCGTGCCAGTGGTGCCGGTAGTATCATCTGTGGTGCCAGATGTTGTCTGTTGGCCGAATCCCTGATTTTGTTGTCCTTGGCCTTGTTGTCCTTGGCCTTGTTGTCCTTGGCCTTGTTGTCCTTGGCCTTGTTGTCCTTGGCCTTGTTGTCCTTGGCCTTGTTCTTGACCTTGTTGCCCTTGGCCTTGTTCTTGACCTTGTTGCTCTTGGTCTTGTGCAGCGTTATCCTGAGCCGCCTCGCCGGTTGCTTGCGTGGATGTCGACGCATTATTATTTTGACCCGCATTATTGGCTTGTTCAGGCATCTGTTTTCTCCTGCGATAAGGCTCTGGGCTCTATTATTAATCAATGGATAAATGTTTTTTAAGACAGAGTTTTTGCCTCCAGAAAAGACAAAACCAATCTCTATTGTAGAGATTGGTTCATGAAATTCAAAACATTTTTTTTATTTAGATTAAGCTTTAAGGAATGCTCTTCAACTGAAGCGCTCCCATGGTATGCAGAAGTTCATAATTGGCAATGATTACATCGGTCTGTGCGGCTTCAGAATCACTGCGTGCATTAATTAGTATGGTTTCACCATTGAGAACATCTAGTAGAGATCGGTTACCATACTCTCGTTCTTGGCGGGCCAGGCGGAGATACTCCCTGACAAGATTGACCTGATTTTTTAAGTGGCTCTCTTTGTTTTTGGCAGTCTCCAAGGCGTTCCAGGCGTTTCTCGCCAACTCTTCAAGCTTATCCTTGATGCGCTCTGTTTGAAAACGAAGTGCCTCTTTGGTTTTTTGGGCGACGCTTACTTTATTGACTCCTGAAAGTCCTGTATTGAAGCTATAGCTCATCTCTAGAAGCGCAATGGTCTCATTTTTATCTCCCGCTGTTCCACCATAATCGCGTTTATCATTGTATTCGGTTGACGCTGTGATTACAGGAAAGAATTCAGAAGCACGGGTGCTTTTTAATGTATCTTCAGCGGCATTTTCTGAATATTGCGCTTCGATAATGAGTGGGTTTTGTTGGATTGCAAGGGATATCACTTCTTTGAGGGTATTTGGTATTTTTTTAAGCGGTATAATTTTATCGAGTTGTTTGAGAAGAGGGACGTTATCTGGATCTTTCCCAAAAATAAGGCGGAAGCGGTTTTCTGCCAATCGCAGATTGCCTTCGGCCTCTGTGCGGCGGGTTTGAGCGCCGGCCAGTTGACTTTTAGCCTGCAGAAGATCGGTAGTGAGTCCTAAGCCACTTTCGATGCGGGCATTTTCCAGTTCGGTCTGCTTTTTAATATTGGCTTCAGACTGCCGTGCATACTGCAGTACAATCTGATGTTTTCTTAAGTTAAGAATCGCTTTAACGCCACCTAAGAGCGTATCTTGAAATCGTCTTTCTAAGGCGGCTTCTTTCATTTTAACTGTGTTGCTGGCCGCGTTGATATCGGCATTGATGGCACCGAAGTCCCAGACGGTTTGGGTCAGCTTTGCATGAAAATAGCGGCTGGTGAGTTCTGTATCGGTGGTATAATTTTTATCCTGATTCTCATAGCCGTAGTGGGTTGTTAAATCAAGGGTTGGGAACCACTCGGCGCGCGCCGCCTTGTACCCTTCGGTGGCCGCCTCTTTTTCTACTTTACTCTTTTGGACCAGAGGGTGGATGGTCAGCAGATCGGTGAGGGCGCTTCTTAGCGTTGCGGAGAGGGCGGCTGACGGAAAGATGAAACAGAAAACGAGGACTGAGACAGCCGCTTGAATAAAACGGTGAGAGAAAATCTGTTTTTTCATTGTTTTAAGGCTTATGTCCTGAGTTGATTTGGGCAGCACACCGTTTGAAAATATGGCTAAAAGCACTTTTCTCAGTTTTTGGTCACGAGAATAACCGCCTAAAAAAACTGTTTTGGCTGGTATGGCTGCATGCTTTGAATATCTGGGGCTTTTTGCCCTGCTTAATTTTGAAAATAAAGATGTCACAAAAAGTCACTCTAATCTGTAACTCAACACCACTTTAATTGTCAAGGGAATGTTTGAAATCCATTGCGTTTTAATGCAACGCTTTCTCACGTTCGGCTTCACAAATTGAAAGGACTTTTAAGATTCTCATTTGCTCTGCCCCAATATTTATAAAGCGCGCTTGAATTTTAAGAATATCCTTGACCTTAAAGGAACAAGAAAGTATAAACGCCTTTAAGAAGAACATGGGCGGCTAGCTCAGGGGTAGAGCACTGCCTTCACACGGCAGGGGTCGGAGGTTCAAATCCTCCGCCGCCCACCATGACTAAGACAGGTTATCAAAGCGTTACAGAAGGTATTGTTGCGCTTTTTTTTGTGCCCGATTCTATCGTGTGACTAAAACGTGACACTCTTTTTAATCCAAACACTGTTAAGTCGTGCGGACTTGTCTGATGACAGGTGAACACGGTGCTTTCGTTATTTGGACTGTGTTTAAGCAAGCCTTATGCCGTCGATTTGATTTTGCTTCAAAAAAAACACGACTATTTTATAAGAGTGCCAATCGCTCAAGTTTTTTGTTGATCAATTTATACTTAAATAATTCAGAACCGCCTGAACTGTTTACCAAAAACACCTTGATCTGAGATCCGTTGATTGCTTAATGATATCATAATTTTAATATCAACAAATCAATTTTTTGGCCCCATGTTTTTTTGTCATGCAACCCTCTGCAAGACTATCCTATTGTAAATATTTATTTTATCTCAAAAATAAAAAAGCTGATTTAGAGAATCGTCATATTTATGGCAGAACAAACAGTGTCAAGATTGCAAAGTCCACGGCATGAACCCTGGATAACATCTGTTTCATGGTCTATGGAACAGAACTTGCTCAAGCTTCTATGTAGATTTTAAAAAACATCATTTAAAGTGCTTTTGAAGCAGGAGATTGCCACGCTCTTTTGAGCGATGTGCTTTTTGTTGTTTGGAACGCAAAGGATGTTTAGATTCTTGTCACATGACTGACCGCGCTCTGTTTTTAAGAGGGGATCTATGATTAAGATCGATGAAGTTGAACGTTTTTTTTAGGAGGTAAAAAATCCAATTAACGATCTGTGGCTAAGTTTTTTGACTTAGACCTTATTTCTTTCCTTTTTTGTCGGGAGGTAAAATACGACATGAGAAAGGGAAAGCTGTGGTGCTGGTTTTTACAGGGGTTGATGATTGGGAACTTTTTTCTCTGTTCCACGGCCGATGCCGCTGTCCCACTGCATAATTACCGACCTGATGCAGTAGAAGAGCCCTTTTTAGAAGTGGAAAAAGTTGTCTACACATTAAGGGTTGGAATCTTTGTCTCAGAAGAGGATGTGCGTGAACGCATCCTGCTCCTTCGGAATAAGGGCTATACTCCTTTTGTTATCGAGCAGCGTGATTCCAGTGAACGCTCCTGGAAGAGTGTCTGTATCGGTCGCTATGAGCAGAAGGAGAAAGCCCAGGAGGTTTTGGTGCGTTTTCTTGAGCAGGCCAATCTGCAAGCGGATATCCTGCCACTCAAAATTACTTATGAGTCTGGAATCGAGCTTTTACAGGTGCATCATGCCGCCATTACAGAGCAACGGGCGGTCTTCTCCCACACCGTTGAGGTGTCGGCTGAAGTTGATGAAGAGGCGGTACAGTGGTTTGTGCAACGCCTGCGCCGTTTGGGCTATGATCCTTTTGTCCTGGAACGCTGGGGCGCGCAGGGGCAGTTGTGGAAGAGTGTCTGTCTGGGGCGTTTTGCCAATCAGATGGAAGCAGAAAAAATGGCCGCAACGCTCTCACGGCGCGAGGGGGTGAATGCCAAACCACTCTCTTTGGAGCGTTTTCCCCGCGCATTTCAGCAGAAAATCCAGACCGCCATCTTGAGGGTTCGCTCTCCACATCAAGAAATTCTGCAACGTACGTTTATACCTGCGTTAAAAACGAGCCGAATGTTGAACGTCAGGCCGGAACCGAGTCGCTCCATTCTTGCGCTTGAGCGTCTACCTAAAAAAGGTGAGACGGATAAAGAGGCGAAAGAAGAAAGGACGACTTCGATTCAGAGTCAAGGTCGAGGGCGTGCAGAAAAACAGGTGGCAAAGTTACGCCCGCTAAAGATTGAAGAGGGCGCTCTGCCTAGGGAAGCATCGGTGCAACTGATGACCGAAAAACTCCCCGTATGGCGTGCTCTAAACCATCAATCGGAGCGTGACACCGCGTTATCGCGTGTTCTAGCCATTCGAGAACAGACCGCGCTTCTCTCTGTGGAGCCTGCAAAGCCTGTTCATCGCACTGCATCGCCAAAAAGTGCGTTGCCGCACTATGTTTCCGTACTAAAACGATGAATCTATTTTGATTGATCGGAATTGTTTTAAAAAAGCGCTCAGGTTTATCCTGGCGCTTTTTTTTTAAACGGTCGCTTCCGCTTTAGCATAATCAAAAATCAGTTGATCCTCTTTGGCACGTAGCGTCAGAAGGCCACCATCAACCAGTTTACCAAAGAGCAACTCATCCGCTAAGGGCAGCCGGATTTCTTTGCGAATCAGGCGATCCATGGGCCGTGCTCCCTGTTTTTTATCGTAGCCATGATCCGCCAGCCAGCGGCGAGCAGACTCCTCCACGGTGAGTTGAACGCCTTTTTTCTCCAGATCGGACTCTAAGATAAGCAGGAATTTATTGACCACCAGCGCAATCGCCTCACTGTGAAGCGATTTAAAGCCCACAATGGCATCAAGGCGGTTGCGGAACTCTGGTGAGAAGGTGCGGCGGATCTCTTTTTGATCATCCCCCATATGATCCTGTTCGGTAAAGCCTAAAGAGGGGCGTTCCAGTTCAGCGGCGCCCACATTACTGGTCATAATCAGGATGACATTATGAAAATCGGTGGGACGACCATTATTATCGGTGAGTTTACCGTGATCCATCACCTGGAGAAGCAGATTAAATACATCGGGATGGGCTTTTTCGATCTCATCTAAGAGCAATACGGCATGAGGGGTTTTATGGACGGCATCGGTGAGTAGGCCGCCTTGATCAAAGCCCACATAGCCTGGTGGGGCACCGATCAAACGGGACACGGTGTGGCGCTCCATATATTCACTCATATCAAAGCGAATCAGTTCAATCGCTAACTCTGAGGCCAAAAGCCGGGCGAGTTCTGTTTTACCCACACCGGTTGGACCGGTAAAAAGAAAGGAGCCCACCGGTTTTTCGGCATTTCCAAGACCAGAACGGGAGAGCTTGATCGCTTGGCAGACCTGGGTTACCGCATCATCCTGGCCGTAGAGTCGCAATTTTAAGGTTTTCTCCAGACTGCGCAGGATCTGTCGATCATCGCGAGAGACCGTTTTGGGAGGGATGCGGGCCATATGTGAAATCACCTCTTCAACCGAATGGGCGGTGATGCGTTCTGGCCGTTTCTCTTTTTCGAGCAACTGGATCGCTGCACCGGCTTCATCGATCACATCAATGGCGGAGTCGGGATGTTTGCGATCATTGATATGACGGCTGGAGAGTTCGGCGGCGACTTCGATGGCGTCGGCTTCATAGGTGATATGGTGATGTTCTTCGTAGCGCGGTTTTAGTCCGTGAAGGATCTGGATGGTCTCCTCAATGCTGGGTTCGTTAAGGTCAATTTTCTGAAAACGTCTTGCTAGGGCGCGATCTTTTTCGAAGACACCGCGAAACTCTTCGAAGGTTGTGGAACCGATGCAGCGTAACTCACCTGAGGAGAGTACGGGTTTGAGCAGGTTGGAGGCATCCATCGTACCGCCTGTGGTGGAACCGGCACCGATGATGGTATGGATCTCATCAATGAATAGAACGGCGCTGTCATGGTCAATCAGCTTTTTTAAGACGCCTTTAAAGCGAGCTTCAAAATCGCCACGAAACTTGGTGCCAGCGAGCAGCGAGCCCATATCCAGAGCAAAGAGAGTGGCATTTTTAATCACATCCGGCACCTCTCCCTGAACAATCTTCAATGCAAGCCCTTCTGCCATGTGGGTTTTTCCGACACCCGGGTCGCCCACAAAGAGGGGATTGTTCTTTCGGCGCCGACAGAGAATGCGAATGGCACGATTGAGTTCTTTCTCTCTTCCGACAAGCGGATCAATCCGTCCCTCTTCCGCTTTTTTATTGAGATCAATGGTGTACGCCTTTAAAGGATCAACCGCTTTGCGTTCTCCCCCAGCCTCATCCGCCTCTAAAGGTTCCCCAGCCTCCTCCTGATAACCGTGGGCGATGGCGGATTGAATATCCAGCTTTGTGATATTCTGGCTGCTGAGAAAAAAGACCGCGTGAGAATCTTTTTCAGCGAAGATGGCGACTAAAACATAAGCACCGGTAACCGTATGCCGTCCGGCGGACTTAACCTGATGCACAGCCCTTTGAATGACACGATGAAACCCTAAGGTAGGCGTGATATCTGTGCTCTGTTCATCATCCAGAGAGACAGGAACATGGGCATTGATATGGTTATTCAGATCTTCGGAGAGTTTCTCGATATCGCCATTGCAGGCCAGGAGGAGTTCAGTCACTTCTGGATTATCGAGCAGGGCAAGAAGAAGGTGTTCGACGGTGGCATACTGGTGGCGTTTCTGTTGTGCATCGAGCAGGGCTTGATTGAGCGAGCGTTCCAGATGTTTACTGAGCATAAGAGATCACCTTCTTTATAAAAATTTAATTGCGTTCCATTTGGCACTTGAGGGGGTAGCCATTCTGACGGGCGTGCTGGTTCACTTGAACGACTTTGGTTTCAGCGATGTCACGAGGATAGAGGCCGCAGACGCCAACCCCTTCATTATGCACATTGAGCATGATCCGTGTGGCATCCTCTTCTGATTTTGAAAAGTAGTTGACCAGCACATCGACAACAAAATCCATTGGCGTAAAATCGTCATTGAGCAGTACAACCTTATAGAGCGGTGGCTCTTTGAGTTCAATATCAGAGTGGGTGACCACTTCGGTATCGATGGAGGGTGTGGAATCGCTCATAATCTTCCTTAAGAATGATTTTTGAGTAGAGGTGGTGCGGTGAGGCTTTTTTATAGATTATTCAGTGCAACATAGGTGCGGACTATATTGAACTATGCATGGGCATAATTTTGGCGTGTCACTCTAAAAAGATCAAGCATTCGTCGCTTTGTTGAGAGAAAAAAACGGAAGATATCGCTTATGATAAACCCCTTGAGCGATCTTTTAAAATTAGAATATCCATTTTCATTCTTGGTTTAGTGATTTTTCTCCATATCACCTAAAAGCGTTTGCATATTGAGGAGGGTCGTTTGGGAGAGATGTTTGATCTGTTGTTCCAGGAACTTCTGGAGTTGTTGAAGAAGGGGACTATCCTGATTGATGCGGGCACGACTCAAGCAACGTCTGGCCAGAGAATAGTTATGGTTATGTATGGCGTGGAGTGCTTGATGGAGAAGTTGTTGGCTCTGTTTTGCGGTATGGATTGCAGAACTGAGATCTGCACCGCATCGACGGCAGGTCTCGCGCCCTTTAAGGCGGGCGCGACAGATCGGACAGGCGTGCATTATCAGTTCTCCAGATAGAAGATAATATCGGTCAACTCCTCGACCGCTTTTTGGAGTTGATCCATCGCTTCGTTATCCATAGCATCCTGGATATCCTCAATCAGATTGATCATTTCATCACGATCTTCATCATCATCGAGTGTTTTTAAGAGGCGGGAGGCTTTCTCTTTGAGGGCTTGGGCCTGAACAAATTCACGACGCTCATGGCCCTCTTTATCATCTTTTATCTCTTGGCGATCATCCCCTGTTGAGGCTTTCTCTTCCTCCTCAAAATCGATCATTTCGCCTAAGGTTTCGAACATATCATTGAGATGTTCTCGCGATTTTTCCAGTTCATCTTTTTTTGTTGCAGTGAGTGCATTTTTAATGGTGATCGCCTTCTCTAAGCCGGTCTCTTTTTCGGTGGCGGTCACCTTAAGTATGCCGTTTGTATCCAGATCGAAGTGGAGCAGAATAAGGTTGCCCGCAGGAACAAGGCTTAACCCTTCAACATTAAAGTTTCCCAGTTCAATATTCATACTGGCATATTTGTTTTCTCCCTGGTGAACCGTGATCTCAACCTCCTCCTGGTCGTCATGGGATGTTCTAAACGCTTCGGTTTTGCGGACAGGGATGGGCGTATTCTTTCGAATCAGAGGAACATAGCAGTCTGGTGTGAATTCATCTCCCACATAACCTAAAGCGGCTGTACCGAAGGTGTAGGGGGTGACATCCACCAAAACGGAGGAGACTTCATTGCCTTGCAGTATGGCCCCTTGAATGGCGGCGCCCATGGCGACACAAAGGTCGGGGTTGATCTCGTGGCGGGGCAGTTGGCGCATTTCGCTCTCTAAGCGCTGGTGTATCAGAGGGATGCGGGTTGAGCCACCGACCAGAAGAATTTGATCGATATGGCGTGGGTCCAGCTTGACATCATCTAGAGCGGTATGGATGGCGGTTAAGGTTTTATCAATCAGTGGAGAGATCATCGCTTCGAAGTCGATGCGACTTAACTCCAGTGAAAAATGAATGGGTTGGCCCTCTTTTTCGAGCAGATACTCCTCTTGAATCAGAGCGAAAGGGTGGTCTGAGAGCGTTTTTTTTGCTTGTTCGGCAGCACGTAGAATGCGGGCCATGGCGCGAGGCGTATCGCTTGGGTCAAGCTGATGTTCTTCTTTAATGTTCTCTAGAATAAAATCAACAATTTTCTGATCAAAATCATCACCGCCCAACTGGTTGTCACCATGGCTGGCGAGCACTTCCACAATGCCCTCAGAGATCTGTACGACAGAGACATCAAAGGTGCCGCCGCCTAAGTCATAGATGAGGATTTTTTTACCTTCTGGGGCGTTGGCTTCATAAGCGAGGGCCGCAGCGGTGGGTTCATTGATCATGCGCACCACATCCAGTCCGGCGATCTCTCCGGCTTCACGGGTGGCGCGACGTTGGGCGTCGGAGAAGTAAGCCGGGACGGTGATGACGGCTTTTGCTATTTTTTGTCCCAACTCTTTTTCAGCAGCCTGACGCAGTTTGCGCAGGATGATTGCAGAGATCTCTTGGGGGGTATAGTCGCGTTCGCCTAGTGTCACCTTGGTATCACTGCCCATAACCCTTTTGATTGAGGTGATGGTCTGCTCTGGGTTGAGCAGTTGTTGATTGCGTGCGGGTTCTCCGACCAGAAGCGTGCCATCATCGGCCAAGCCAACACAAGAGGGGAGAATCAGGCTCTGTTTTGTGATGGGAAGAATATTGCTCTGGCCATCTTGATAGATGGCCACTTCTGAGTTGGTGGTGCCTAAATCCATACCAAGAATTAATGTATCATCACTCATCTGCTTTATCCTTGCGGTTGACGCGCACTTCAGCCAAACGTAAAAGTTCGTTATTCCAGAGATAACCGGGCTGTATTGAATCTAAAATGAGCCCATGTTCCAAATGCGGTTTGGAGACCGTTTCTACGGCGCGCATAAAATCCGGATTAAAAGTTTTTCCTTCTGTATCTATGCGGGTGATGTTCTGCTGGGCCAGAAGACGATCAAAACGTTGCATAATCAAATGCCACCCCTCTTGAATCGCCAGCCAATGTGCTTTCCCTTCGTGATGTGGTTCACTTTTTTTAAAAAAGCTTCTTGTTGGGGGCGGTGGTGGTGGGGGCTTTGTTGCTTGAAGTGCTGTTCGCATGCGGTCATGCAGATCGATTAGATCCAGCAGAAGCTGGCGTGTTTCTGCTTTATGGGAGGCGTCTTTCTGTTGTTGAACCAGATCAAGCGCGTCATTTAATCGTCCATAGCCCTCTTTCAGTGGTTCAGACCAACTGTTAAAGCGTTCCAGAGCGCGGTTGAACTGCCGCGACTCCATGCGTACTTCATTGCGTAGCGCTGCCAGTTCAATAAAGAGCTTGTATAAATCGGTCTGTTGATCGCCTTCAACGGGAAGGCTGTCATCATCGATCTGATCCAGATAGTGCTTAAACGCTTCTAATAGGTGAGTACGGGTATCCTCAGCCATAAGACGATTAATCCTTAAAAGGCAGTATATAGTTTTTTCTAATCTGTTTGAGTAGCACGTTGAATTCTTTTTGGGTTGGTTTATCCGTTTTTTGCTTGCTTTTTTTTATCAAAGCCTGTTGCAGTTCACGCCATTGGGGAGGGGGGAGGTGAAAGAGATGATACTCTAAGCGAGCGGTTTCATCTTTGAGGCGTTCATAGGCGGCTCTAATCTGCCGGAAGCCTTCTGGATCTTTATCAGGGGGGGAGGCTTTGATCCGGTTAAGATAGGCTTTGTGGATGGTTTGATCATTGGCTTCGGCTTCACGGGTTCCCAAAATTTCATAAGGGGAGCGTGGGATTTGATCGGAAGGTGCCATTATACGATCTCTCTATCAGATGTAATCCGTACGGATTCTGTTGATCACTTGTTCTACGATGCGATTGACAATTCCATCGAAGAGTGGTGGTGGCATCGCGTTTTGAAGATCTCCCATATTGTCCATAATGATCGCTCTCATCTGTTTTGAGAGGATCTCATCAGGAATTTTATCCGGTGATTCATAGGGAAAGTATGTGTTCAATTCGCTAATAAGGGTATCCAGCATCTCTTCATCGAACAGGTTTTCCAGTCCATCCATTAATCCACCAGGCAATTCGTCATCGAAGGTGTCTAAGCCATATTGATCTGCCTCTTCCAGAAGAGATTCAATGCGATGCGTGGTGCGATAATCTTTT
>JBQGBW010000089.1:0-16625 GCA_052043475.1 Magnetococcales bacterium HHB-1 | reverse complement strand
TGGCAATGGGGGAGTCATCGACCAGTAGAACACGAATCACGCCAATCTCCTTAGCGCATCAAGCAAGCGTCTTTGGTCAAAGGTTGTTTTGGTGATATAGGCATTGGCCCCAGCTTCCATTCCCCGTCGTTGATCCTCTTCGGTGGAGAGGGAAGTCACCAGAATGATGGGCAGCTCCTTATAACTCTCTTCTTTGCGGATCTCCGCGGCCAGTTCCAAACCGGTCATGTTAGGCATTTCGACATCAGAGACAACGGCATCGAAGGGGGAATTAGGCAGTTTCAAAAGGGCATCCTTGCCATCAACGGCGGTGACCACTTCATAGCCCGCCCCTTCAAGAATCCGTTTCTCCTGGGTTCGGGTGGTAATGGAGTCTTCCACCAGGAGTATAATGGGTTTCCGCTCCTCATCCCATTGTTGATCTTCACTATCATCATCTGAAAATGGGGCTGGGGAGGTGTGTTGCTGAACCGCTTTAATCAGGTCCGGGGCATTGATCACCATGCAGACCTCCCCGGTTCCCAGAATCGTTGCCCCTTGAATATTGCGCACTCTTTTTAGGATTGATCCATGGGGTTTCATCAATATTTCCTGCTCATCGATAATTTCATCGACCAGGATTCCCAACAGCTCCTCCCCAACCTGAAGAATGATACAGGGTCTTGAGTCCTGATTTTTCTGCGACCATGTTGAGCTCAATCCCCCTTGAGGAAGCTCCAGCAGTTGGGTGAGAGGGGCGATGGAGATGGGATCATCATGCAAAGCGATGGTTTGTCGTCCTTCGATGGGGAAGATCTCTTTGGAATTGATTCGTCGGACACTATGGACATGATCCAGAGGCAGGGCAAAGGTTTTATCACTGGCTGAGACGATAAAGACCGGTGTTGTGGCCAAGGTGACCGGCAGCTTGATGGTAAAGGTGGTTCCCTTATCTACGATGGATTCGACCTGAACACTCCCTTTAAGGCTTTCGACAGTTGAGCGAACGGCATCCAGACCGACTCCTCTTCCTGAGATATCGGTGATCACCGGTTTGGTTGAGAGACCCGAGACAAAAATCAGGTTGATCAGTTGCCGGTCACTCATGGCATCAAGCTGTTTTGAATTATAGAGCTTCCGATTGAGTGCTTTCTGACGCAACTTTTCCCGATTGATTCCCTTACCGTCATCTTTCAGTTCAATGACAACATGGGTTGCGGTATGCCAAGCGGAGAGTTTAAGCGTTCCTTTGGCGGGTTTTCCCAGGGCTTGCCGTTCCTTGGGATACTCCATGGCATGATCAACGGCATTCCGAATCAGATGCATCAAAGGACTTTTCATCTCCTCAATGATCTGTTTATCCGCTGAGGTCTCCCCCCCTTCAATAATCAATTCAATCTCTTTCTGCTCCCCTTTCTGACGGGTGATCTGCCGGCTGAGATCCCTGATCATACGCGGAAAGAGGTTGAAAAGGGTGGAGAGAGGCAATAGGCGCAGATTTCGGATTCCCTCCTCCAGTTCTCTGGCAACGATCTCCATACCGGCTTCATCCTCAAACATGGAGCGTTGCAGGGTTTGCAGTAGATCACCCAGTCTTTCCAGGTCGTTAAGAGCTCTATCCTGTTGTCGTTGACTCTCCTCATCCTTCAGGAGGTTCTCCTGGCGATTATTCTGACGCAGGGCATGGGCCGACTCCTCCCAGAGTTGCAGCCCCAGTTCAATCTCCTTAAGACGACGGCTGACCCGTGTTTTAACAACCGTCAACTCCCCGGCCTGATTCAACAGCTTATCCAGCTTTTGCGGTTTAACCCGGATGGTATCAATACGATATGGCTGTTCCGGTGAGATCTCCCTCTCTTCGGTTTTACCCTCCTCTTTCTCATCTGCGGGAGGATCAATTTTTTTAGTCTCTTTCGGGGGATCCTGGGGGGGTTCCGGTTGGGTTTCCGGTTTTCTGCGACTGAAACGCATCGGTTGTGGGGTTTTGGTCTCTTGGCTTCTCTTCTCTTCCGATGGGCTTGAGCTGAAACGAACGGGTTCCGGTGGGGAGGGTGTTGGCTGACTGAAACGGACGGGTTCAGGCTCCTTGGGACTCTCTTTGGCAGGGGGGGGAGGTTTGGGCTCCTCTTTTTTCTTGGGTTTAGGGGTTGAGCTGCCTTCTTCCTTCATGCGGGAGAGGGCTTCAAAAACCGCAATACCCGCCGCTTCCCCAGTTACGGCCTCATTGACAAAACCGCGGATATCATCAAGTCCCTGAATCAATCGATCGATCAGTTCCGAAGAGAAGTTGATCTCTTTACGGGAAGCCGCCCCCAACAGATCCTCAAAATGGTGGGCCAGAGTTTCGACATCACTGACACCAAGCATCCGGGCAGCCCCCTTCAGACTATGGGCCTCCCGAAACAGCTCTTTCAACATTTCGGCATCATCAGGATTCTTTTCCAGATGAAGCAAACCGTTATCCAATTTTTCCAGATGCTCTTCACTCTCGGCCTTGAAGAGATCACGCAACTCCAGATCCTCAATCATGGCAGATCTCCAAGGATCAATGGTCGGCAGGGGGTTTGATGAACCATGATATCAGACCATGGTTTTCAGTTTCTGGATGGTCTCATTCAGCATCTGAACACCATTTTTAACCTGTCCGATACCAGTCGCGTTCTCTTTCGCCCCCGTATTAAGCAGTTGCATCGCTTCAACAACCTGTTTAACCGCCACAGCCTGTTGACGCACATTCATGGAGATCTGTTGAGAGCTATCCGAAGCACTGCTGACACTATCGGAGAGTTCGGCAAAGGTTTGGGAGGTGTTCTGAGCGATTTCCATACCCCGATTAACGGTTTTGGTCCCCTCCTCAGTGACCATGACCGTGGTATTGGTGGCTCTTTGGATCTCTTCCACCAGCACATTGATTCGTTCCGCCGATCGTTTGGACTCATCAGCCAGCTTGCGGATCTCAACTGAAAGAACCGAAAACCCTTTGCCATGCTCCCCGGCCCGAACGGCTTCAACAGCGGCATTCATGGCCAGCATTTTGGTTTCGTTGGCAAAATCGGTTACCGTATTGGTAATGCTTCCGATCTGGCTGGTCTGTTCACTCAAACGCAGAATCTGTTGGGCAATCCCTTCAACCTTCTGTTTGGTTCCCCCCATACTGATCATCATCTCTTCAATCCGGGACAACCCTTCCTGGGCGAGATTAAGGGCGTTTTGAGCGTTACCGGCAGCTGATTCAGCCTGTTCAGCCGATTGTCTTGCCGAAGCCCCTAACTCCTCCATGGTGGTATTGGTTTCATTGATGGAGCTGTTTTGCTGGGCGGAGACCCGCTCCTGTTGATTAACCGTGGTTGCCATTTCCGAAGAAGAGCTTGAGATGGAATTGATGATCTCTTCCAGGGAGACGGTATTGGTATAGGCAAAGAGCCAACTGATAAAGATAGCCAGAAGCAGAAGCGTTGTGGCAACCGTCAAGGCGCGTGATCGGCTCTCCTCAGCATTGGAATGAAATGTTTTGGCTTTATTGCGGGCAAAGTCGATAAATTCGGTCATGATGTTACTCAGAAGAGCAACATGTTTCGCCCCTTTTCCCCGGGTAATCAAGGCGGCTTTGTCTCTCTCCCCATTCAAGGAGAGTTGAATCACCTCTTCGCGAATCGGTTTCCAGTCGATAAAGGCTTGTTTTGCGGTTTCGACCCTTTTTTTATCACCCAGAAAGCGTTCCATGATGACACCGAAGGATTTCAAGGCCATTTTCTCTTCAATATCAACTTTCTCCTTGGCCTTCTGAATCCCTTCCTTGGTTGATGAGAGGGGAACATCCTTCATGGAGCGGTGCATTTTGGCGATATGGCCGTCGATCAGGAGAGCCGCTGAGGTCACGGCATAAGGGTGTTTATAGAGCTTATCAGTCATATCGGAAAGATTGGTCATCTCATAGATGGAGTAGGCTCCCAAAATGACGATGACCAGGAGAATACTGCTGAAGCTGTATTTCAGCCGGATATGAACTCTACGCGGATTAAACATTTTCGGCTCCCTTTCGACCCGAAGAGACGGGTTGATGATCCTAAACCGGTTGGGGTTATCAAGGTATCCCTTCTCGATGGGATCAAACGCTATGATTAACGGTCAAAGCATCGCTGGTTAACAGTTTTTTCAGATTGAGCAGACTTACCATGCTCTCTTCATAGGGAATCATTCCTTTAAGATTTTCCTGTTTAATGGTCCCGGAGGCGGATGGGGCGCGGGCAAGCTGATTGGCATGGATGGGAATGACATCAACAACATCATCAACCATCAAGCCAATGGTAATCTCCTCATGTTGAACCAGCATGGTCTTTTCCGGGAGGCTGTTTTTGCTGGGGGGAATATTGAGAAGCGAGGTGATATCAACCAGGGTCAGGATATCGCCTCTCAGGTTCATGTCACCAACGATGTGTTCGGGGCAACAGGGGATGGGGGTAACCTGTTTAACCTGGGCAAAACCGGTGACATGTTTCAATTCCGCACCCAGATATTCACCATGCAGGGTAACAACAGCGATGGCGGTTGAGGCTTGATCCTTCTCCTTTCGGGCTGCTTTGGAGAGGCGTCTGGAGCGCTCTTTCAGGAGTTGACGCTCCTCATCGCTGGCATTGGGAAAGAAGATTCTTGGGGGTGTGGGTGGCTCTTCGGTGGTTGGAGAATCGACTTCGTTTTCATCAGGATTCTCACCGGGAGCGGGTCGCCAACCCTCCTCATTGATGCTTAACAGTCTCTCCGGGCGCAGTAGCATGACCATCTCATCATCGATGCGGGCAACCGCTTGAATACACTGCCGCCAGCGACGAGGCATCTCCTCACCGAAAGAGGGGGCCTGATCAATCTCCTGAATATTGATGGGTCTGACTTCCCTGATTTCATTGATGATCACCCCAACCAAGCCCGCTTTTGTTTCGAGAATTACGATGGCATCAGAGATTTGGTAAGGAGCCGGGAGTCGTCCCATTCTTAAGGCGAGATCAATCACCGGAGCGACCCGACCTCTCAGATTAAGAACCCCGGCGATGAAGGGTGGTGACTCTTCCATGGGGGTGATCTCGGGGATGCGAACGATCTCCAGAACCTCTCCGGCATTGACACCATAGAGTTTTTGTTCAAGGCGAAAGATAAGGGTTGGTGTGCTCTCTTCGGGATCCTTATCGGCAGTATCAATAGGGAGATTGGACATGGAAATTCCTGATCGGCAGTCCGGGGCGGGTTATTCCACCATCAGAGAACAGTAAGAGTATTGAAATCACGTATTGAGTTGAGTTCGCACCTGTTCAGCCAGCTCTTTAGCCATCCACTCTTCATAATGAGGGATTCGCTCTTGTGGGGGAAGGGTTTCCAGGAGTTCCAGAGCAGTTTGCCACATTTTCTTAGCTCGTCGGATATTTTTTTCCTGATGAAGGATGGAGGCGAGTTCCAGATAAGCGGGAATATGATCATGATCCAGGTAGAGGGTTCGGTTGAGAAGATCCTTAACTTCCTGTCGGGCTTTGGGATCGTTAATGTTTTTCCGATGGAGGAGGATTTGGGCACTGAAGAAGTAGGGATGTGGCGAAAATTCATTGATTTTGATCGAATCCTGGCACTGTTCCCAGGCTTGGTCATACGCTCCCCGATTGGTTAGGGTTCGGATGAGAAGGAGGCGGGCATTGAAGGAGATCTCCTTGGGGGTTGATATCTCTTGGATCAGGTTTTCCAGTAGGGTTTGAGCCTGGTTGTAACTCCCCTTTTTAAAAAGCTTTTTGGCTCTCTTTAGATCATCCTTGGCACTCTCTTTTTTGGTGGTAATGGGGAGAGAATTGGTTGGGATGCTCTTTTTTTGGATTGGCGGCAGGCGAAAGGATTTTTGGGTTGTTATCGCTTTGGGTTTATTGAAAGGTTTTGTCTCTCGGGGTTTATTGAAGGGTTTCGGTTGTTGACCCGTGGAGGGGAAGGGGTTTGGTGTTGGTTTTGGTGTTGAGACCGGTTGAGCGGAGAGAGGACGTTGATAGACAACAGATTCTGGATAGATGATGGGAATCAGGAGATGGGGATCAGGGCGATTGATCTCCGCATGTCCGGTCAGTAGATAGCCACCGGGTTTAAGGGTATTGGAGAATTTGGCTACCAGTTGTTTGACGGTATTTTGGTTGAAATAGATAAAAACATTCCGGCAGAGGATGAGATCGATATTGGAGAGGGGGGATCCAACATGGGGGAAGGGATCTTTGATCAAATTTACGGTGCGGAAGGAGACCTGTTCCCTGATACGGGGGATGATGGCCCATTCGCTGTTATTGGGCACAAAGTATCTGTTTTTTATTTGGGGATCAACCCGACGAAAAGACCAGTTGTTATAGCGTCCTCTTCGGGCTTGATTAAGGGCTTCCTCATTAATATCACTGCCGATGATAGTAATATTCCAGCCTTCGGATGAGGGGAGGGTCTGTTCGATCAGGATTGCGAGGGTATAGGGCTCCTCACCGGTTGAGCATCCCGCGCTCCAGATGGTGAGTTCTTTTTCCATCTGCCGTCGCTGAATCAGTTCCGGGAGAATGGTTTGTCGAAGCAGATCCATCTGACCCGTATCGCGAAAGAAGTAGCTCTCCCCGGTTGTCAGAATCAACATCAGGGATCTCCACTCCTGGGTTGAGGCAGCGGATTGATCCTCAAGCAGGGTCAGGTAGTGGTCAAAGGAGGTCAGATTAACTTTTTTGATCTGTCTTTTAAGTTGATTTTTCAGATGAGGCAGATCCTGATCGGGAATAACCAGACCGGTCTGTTTCAGCACCAGGGTTCGGAAATGGTTAAGGGAATCGGGGGTCATGGGTCAAGATCCTCATGGGGTTTGAGCCGATCAGGAAGATGAATGGTAAAGATTGATCCCCCCCCCAAGCGGGAATTGATCGTGAGAAACCCCCCGTGTCTCTCAACGATTTTGCGAGAAACGGCCAAACCCATTCCCATGGTTTCGACGTTATCTTGTGGCGTTAGTGTCTGAAATATCCCAAAGATCCGCTCATGATGGCGGGGATCAATGCCGGGACCGTTATCCGTAACATGAATCAGTAGCTCTTTTCCTTTGTGCTCGGAATGGATGGCAATGGAGAGCTCTTTGGTCTCCCGATGTCGGATGGCGTTATCGATAAGATGGTAGAAAAGGAGATCTGCCAGTTGTGGTGAGAAGGTGATTGATCCCAGGTTGGAATCGATCTCAAGGCTGATGTCGGCTGGAATATCGTACTGTTGCAGAACGTTATTGATGATGGAGTTCAGGTTGATGGTTTGGAGATCGGCCTTATTGATGGTGAGATTGGTATAATTATAGAGTTCATCAATAAGTTGATTGACCCGATTGGCGCGGGTTGTGACCAGGGAAACCAGTTCCTGACCGGCCTCATTGAGTTGATGGGCGTGATCCTGGGAGAGCCATTCACCAAGCGCCCCCAAACCTCTGATGGGTGATTTCAGATCATGGGAGATCACATGGGAAAAATCACTGAGGGCTCTGTTTTGTTCTTCAAGCTGTTTCAGAATCTCCTCTTTTCTTTTCGCTTCCTCTTCCAACCGGGAATTAAGATGCTGTTGCCGATTGGCCTGTTCCATGAGTCGTTGATTAAGGGTTTTCAGTTCCAGCTGACCATCACGAAGAGCGGCGGTTTGGGCAACGGTTCGCTGATAGGTTGTCAGAAGGAGGCTGATAATCTGTTTTCGGGTTGAGGTAATCAGATAGCTTCGACCTTCAAAGGTGATTTCGATGCCATCTAAGGGTGTTGCTCCTTCCTGCCCAATTTCGTTAAGGAGGGTTTCGATATGGTTAAGCAGGAGTTTGGCCTCCCAGGGTTTGGTGAGATAGTTATCAGCACCCGCCGCCAGTCCCTCCAGGATCTCAGCAGGATGGGAAAGTGCAGTCAGAAGGATGACGGGGATTGTTTTCAGATCGGGATCGTCTTTGATGGCCCGGCACATCTCAAAGCCGTTCATTCGGGGCATGGAGACATCGGAAATAATCAGTTCCGGGGTTGTTGAACGGGCTTTTTCCAGGCCAACTTTTCCATCTTCAGCCACTTCAACCTGATAACCGGCCTTAATGAGGGTTCGTTTCAGTTGGAAGGCTTGCGTTCGGCTATCTTCAACAATCAGGAGCTTGATGGCTTGATCGGGGAGTTCGGTCGGCTTGGTCATCTCCTGATCACCCTCAAGATCATCAAGGGCGGAGAGGGTCAGGATGGTATCGCCAAGCAGAAGGGGATGAATGGTATGCTCGACAACATCCATACGAATGGCCCGTTCAGGAAGCATTGGGGCAATGGCAGCATCGGGATCAACGGTGAGAGTCATGCCGCCCACTTCTCGAATGGCTGAAACGCCTCGGAGACCGTTTTCCCCGGTACCGGAGAGCAGAACCCCGGCAACGGTCATGCCGAGATGGTTGGCTGCCGAGATCATCACTTCGGAGAGGGAGGGGTTATTCAGGGTTGGGGTTTGATGGATCAGTTGACCTTGGGAGTCGATGATCAGCTGTTTGTTGGCGGGGGGAAGATAGAGGACACCGGCTTCAGGAACAATACCATCCGGGGCGATGAAGACCTTGAGGGCGATATGTTGTGCCAGCCAATCCGCCAGGGGTTTTCTAAGGGATCCATCAATGGTGGGGATAAAGATAACCGGTGCGGGAAAGTTGGCAGGGAGGGGGGCGAGCATATTTTTTAGGGAGGAGAGGGAGCCGATCTCCCCACCCACGATAAGCATGTTGAGGGCTTTGATGGGGGGTGGTTTGGGTGAGGGTGGGGGTAGTTTATGACGATTGGCAAGGCGTTTTGGCAGGTTACGACCGCAATGGGCCAGTTTGATGATACGTTGGGCGAGGGTATGGCCGAAATCCTCACTGCCCCCAATCCAGGCGTTATCTTGGATTAGAATATCCATCGCCCCGGCTTCAAGGAGATGAAAGACACTTCCGGTATCATCGGGGTTGAGATCGGATCCCATCACCAGGATTGGTAGGGGGGTTTCATTCATGATCCGGCGGGTCAGTCTGAGGCTGTCGAGGGTTGGGGTATGGGGATTGAGCAGAATGACTTGAGGTTGGGGTTGGCTAAGGAGTTTTTCCGTTGTGGCCTGATTGAGTTTGAGGGGGGGAAGGAGGAAGACCATCTCTTCGGTTCCCATGGCTCTTTTGATGAGGGCGATGGCAACCGAGGAGTAACCCAGGGGTAGAACGTTGATGGGTTCCTTGAAGTGGGTTGGAAGGTTCAGGGAACTCATGGCAGGCAGGCCTTATGGTGAGGGTGGGGATGGGGCATCAGGCGGTTCCTTTTTGATGGCTGATCAGAGCTTGTTCCAGTTCGGAAAAAGCTTGATTGGCCTTATCGATGTTATTACTTCTTGCCGCCAGAACCAGTTGGAAGGCGAATCGTTTGCATTGGGGGGGATCATCGATGGTTTCCCGAAGCTGTTTGCCGAGGATTTCCAGTTGCGGGAGGTTGTTTTCTTCAAGCTCTTTTCTGATATCGGTCATCAGAGGGTTGACTTGGTAGGAGTTTTTTGGTTTATCATGGGCGCTGTTATCACTACCGAGGGTCATGGGGATGGTGAAATGGAATCGGGATCCCCCAGCCAAACGGTTTTCCACTCCAATCTCCCCATCCATCAGTTTAACCAGCCGATGTGCCATGGCCAAACCCAGACCCACTCCGCCATATTGCCTTGTAAAACTGGGATCCGCTTGATTGAAAAGTTGAAAAATTGCTTGCTGTCGTTTTTCAGGAACCCCAATTCCCGTGTCTGAGACGGAAATACTGAGATCAACCTTCTCCTTTATCTGCCTTAAAACCCCCACTTCAACATCAATCGATCCTTCAGCGGTGAATTTAATGGCATTACGGATCAGTTGGATCAGAATCTGGCTGATTCGTTCAGGATCGCCTCTGAGAATATCGGGGAGGTTGGGGGCGGTTCGCAGGGAGAGGGTTAATCCTTTGTTTTTCGCCTGGATGATAAAGGCTTGGCAATCTTTCTCAAGCTGTTTTTTGGGATGGAACGCTTTGATGTTGAGTTTCAGTTGATCCTGTTCCATCTGGCCAAGATCAAGAAGAGTGTTGAGCATGGTCAGAAGGCTTTTTGCGGATTCACTGACAATATCAAGATACTCCTGCTTCTCCTGATCATCGGTGGCTGAGATGGCCAGTTCTGTCATTCCGATAACGGCATTAAGCGGTGTTCGGGTTTCATGGCTCATATTGGCCAGAAAAGAGGTTTTGGCTCTGTTGGCTTCCTCCGCCTCTTCCTTGGCCAGTTTCAGATCCCTTTCCATCCGTTTCCGTTCGGTAATATCCCGAAAGATACCCATATAACCAACAATGTTGTTATGATCATCACGCATCAGGGAGGCCGAGAGGAAGGCATCGAAAAGGGAACCGTTTTGACGTTGTGCCGATATCTCATCGGAAAAGGAGTTTTCGCTATCCAGGGCATTCAAAATGGTTTGGGCCTGATCAGGGTGATGAAAGAGCAGCTTCCAAGGTTTCCCCAGGGCATCTTTTCGGGGGAGATGGAACTGTTTTTGAGCCGCCTGATTGAATTCAACGATAATGCCCTCTTCATTCAGGCCAACGATCATATCAAGGGAGGAGTTGATGAGATTTTTGGCATATTCCTGGGCTCGTTTAAGGGCATTTTTTTCCTGAAAACGCCGGATCGCCTTATTGATCATATCGGGGAGCATTTTCAGATAATTGCGCTGATGATCCTTAATCAGGTATTCAGCAGCTCCGGCTCTCATTGCTGCTGCTGCGGCCTCCTCATCCCCTTTACCGGTAACCACGATCAGGGGGATATTCTGACAATGAGGAATCAATTCGGTCACATTGCCGTCACAGAGGTCAAAAGTGGCGATAATGACCTGGAAGCTCTGTTGGGAAAGGGCGGCAATGGCTTCTGAAAGGGAGTTGGTTTCGGTAAAACGATAGGGGAGTTTATCCTGCACCACCATACGTTTGAAGGACATCTGATCAACCAGATCCCCTTCAACGAGTAAAAGAGTGATGGTGTTCTGATCCATAGGGTTCCGTAAGATAGATACAATTCGATGGATAATTATGGTAACAGTATACGCTCTGGAAAGCCCATTCTCAACGCTTAAGGCTGTCCAGAAGAGGGTTAAGGGTGTATTCTTGAGGGAATGGGATTGGGAATGGTTATCATCTTTTATTTGCGGTCTTTTTTTATTGGGTAGGGCTTGCTGACAGAGGGAGTTATGAGGCGATGGCGACATTGGAATCGACGATAGGCAACACACCATTGGTTGAGTTGAATCGGATAGCGAAATTAGCGCCAGGGGTTCGTCTGTTTGTCAAGCTTGAGGGCAACAATCCGGGGGGATCGGTCAAGGATCGAGCGGCATTAAGGATGATTCAGGGTGCGGAGACCAGGGGTGAGTTGGGTGAGGGGATACGGATTATTGAGCCGACCAGTGGCAATACGGGAATTGCCTTGGCGATGATTGCAGCCAGGAAGGGGATTGGCTTGACTCTGGTGATGCCGGAGAGCATGACAGTTGAACGGCGTTCGGTGATGGCGGCTTATGGGGCTGAGTTTGTTTTGACTTCAGCGGAAAGAGGGATGGAAGGGGCGATTGACAAGGCCAGGGAGATGGTTGCCAAGGGTGAAGGGATCATGCTGGATCAGTTTTCAAATGATGACAACTGGCGGGCGCATTATGAGAATACCGGTCCTGAGATCTGGCGGCAGACCAAGCGGAGAATCACTCATTTTGTCAGTGCAATGGGGACAACGGGCACGATTATGGGGGTTTCAAGGGCTTTGAAGGAGAGGAATCCGGCGATTCGTATTATTGGTGTTCATCCTGACGAGACCTCGCAGATTGCCGGAATCAGGCGTTGGCCCAAGGAGTATCTGCCGAGGATTTTTGATGAGAGTCGAACAGATCTGGTTTTGGATGTATCGGCGGATGAGGCTGTTGAGACGACACGACGTTTGGCGAAGGAGGAGGGGATCTTTTGTGGGGTCTCTTCCGGGGGTGCGGCGGCGGCGGCGATCCGTTTTGCGGAAGGTTTGCCGGAGAGGGAGGCGATTGTTGTTGTCATTCTGCCGGATCGGGGGGATCGTTATCTGTCAACCGATCTCTTTAGCAGGGAGGAGTGATCTTGGATAGGTCAGGGAAAAGAAGGGTATTATACTGAATTAACGATTGTCTTATCCGAACTTTCTTCTTAGATTTGCTTCCATCAGGTTGAATTATCAGAGAAATATGGTGTTCCACCCTGTTTTTTGTAGACATGTAATAACAGTATTTTTCCCTATCATTCGTTATTCCCATATGCTACAATTATGGACATGTATATTGATCGTGTCCCTAATCGCAACTCACCCCCTGCCGTGCTTCTGCGGGAGTCGTACCGAGAAGATGGCAAGTCCAAGAAGCGTACTTTGGCCAACTTGACGCCCTTGCCTGATGAGGCCATTGAGCTGGTAAAAGCGTCTTTGAAAGGGAGGAAGTTTATTCCAGCCGATGGTGGATTTGAAGTAGAGCGGACCCTGCCCCACGGACATGTTGCAGCCGTGACAGGTACGATGAGGAAGCTCGGATTTTCACGACTCCTGGGTCGTGGTCCCAGCAGGGAAAAAAACTTGGTAATGGCTATGATTGCAGGGAGAATTCTCAGGCCTGCATCCAAACTGGCTACCTCCCGCTTTTGGCATTCCAATACTCTGGCAGAAACATATGGAGTTGAAGATGCCGACAAGGAAGAACTCTACCAGGCGCTGGATTGGCTTCTTGAGCGCAAGGAGAAGATTGAAGAGGGGCTATCAAAGCGACATTTGAGTGATGGTTCACAGGTTTTATACGATTTGACCTCCACCTACGTCGAAGGGAAGAAATGTTCATTGGCCCAATATGGCTATAGTCGGGACAAACGCTCTGATCGGATGCAGATCGAATTTGGTCTGGTAACGGACCAGGAGGGGCGTCCGATAGCAGTGGAGGCTTTTGAAGGTAATACCAGTGACTCGGCCACCCTGGGAGACCAGGTCAAAACCCTTACGAAACGTTTTGGGCTAAAGGATATCATCGTCGTAGGTGACCGTGGCATGATTACCCAGAGTCGTATTGATCAAGACCTTAAGCCCAACGATCTCTCTTGGGTTACGACGTTGCGACATGCTTCGATTAGAAAGCTGGGGGAAGGTCCATTACAGTTGAGTCTGTTTGACGAAAAGAATCTCGCAGAAATCCAATCTGATAACTATCCCGGTGAACGATTGATCGCCTGTCGTAACCCCACCCTGGCTTTTGAGATAGCACGTAAACGTACAGAGCTTTTGGGACTGACTCAGCAGGGGTTAGAAAAGGTGGCCGAAAGAGTCGCCAACGGTCGACTGAAAGAGTGCGGCGCTATTGGCCGTCAAGCTGAACAGGCTCTGAAGCGCTACAAAATGACCCGTTTCTTTACTCTGGATATCCGGAATGGTCATTTTTCTTTTGTACGGAATGAGGCAGCCATAGCCCAGGAAACTGAATTAGACGGCATCTATGTGATTCGAACGCCTGTGGATGAAGAACGCCTGGATGGGCCAGAAACAGTTCGACAGTACAAGGGGTTGTCAAAGGTTGAACGAGCATTCCGCCATATCAAGACTGATGGATTGCAAGTTCGTCCAATTTTCCATCATCTGGAAGATCGTGTCAGGGCTCATGTTTTCCTATGCATGCTCGCCTACTATGTGGAATGGGAGATGCGCAAACGTCTTTCTTCATTGCTCTTTGCTGATGAAGAATCCTCCGAGAGAAAGGATCCGGTTACGCTCAAGGAACCATCAGAAAATGCCAAACGAAAAACGGCAACTCGACGTTCAGAATCAGGATTTGGACTACACAGTTTTCGATCTCTTCTGGATGATTTGTCGACCCTGGCAAAAAATTGGTTTTCCCTCATCCCTGAAGCGAAAGAACCAGTCTTGTTTACACGGCTAACCAATCCCACCCCCTTCCAGAAGGAGGTATTCAGGCTCCTTGACCTGTCAGTGAACTGTACCCAGTAAAATACAGGCTTTCTTTTGAAAGGATATTTATATCCAATCATTTACGACTTTCAGAAGAAGAAAGTTCGGTCTTATGAATAAAGGGTGTTGGCAGCGGACCTATGAGATGGATCCAAGAATCATGGAAGCCGCCCATGAAGGTTACAATGAGCGGCTTGCCAATGGTGTATAAAAGAGTGCTGATTAGATTGCCTTCCCGGCCAAAATAGCCAGAGCCATAAGAATGGCTGGGGCGACAGTCAAAGCCAAAAGCCCAACAAACGGGTTGACATCAAATTGTTCAATATCAAAAGGATCCATTTCAACGTTCCCCTCTGCTTCTTGGTTATAGTTTGTAAGAGGTGTTAAGCATGTTTCGGGCCATTTCAATTGATCCTCTACTTACAGTTGTTGGGTAGGTAACACATCGATTTATGATGGATGCTTCCAGAAAGATCATTCACATTGATATGGATGCCTTTTTCGCTTCCGTTGAACAAAGAGATCATCCCGAATACCAGGGACGTCCTCTTGTTGTCGGTGGGAAAAGTGAAAGAGGAGTTGTTGCTGCAGCAAGCTATGAGGCACGGAATTTTGGCATTCACTCCGCCATGGCCATGATCAAGGCCTTGAAGAGATGTCCTGATCTGATCGTGGTTCCTCCTCGCAAGAAGGCATACAAAGCGGTTTCTTTTAAAATCCATCAAATCTTCCTGGAATATACTGATCTGGTTGAACCTCTTTCCCTTGATGAAGCGTTTTTGGATGTCACTCATAACAAGAAAGGGATGGTATCGGCCTCCATGGTGGCGCAGGAGATCCGCGCCCAAATTCGGGAACGAACCGGGCTTACCGCTTCAGCTGGTGTCTCGATAAACAAATTTCTGGCAAAGGTGGCTTCTGATATCAATAAGCCGGATGGTTTCACCCTGATTGATCCGAAACATGCTGACGCCTTCATTGCCAACCTACCCATTGAGAAGTTCTTTGGGGTTGGGAAGGTGACAGCCAAAAAGATGCATCGTTTAGGGATCAAGACCGGAGCCGATTTGTTAAAGTGGAATCAGGTTGATCTGGAAGAGAGATTTGGAAAGGCAGGGAAGTCCTATTACAACATTGTTCGGAATGAGGATTCCAGACCTGTTAATCCCCACAGGGAGCGCCACTCAGTGGGAACAGAGGATACCTTTGAGAGGGATCTTCACAACAAAGAGGAGATGTTGGCCTCTTTGGAAAGTATTGCCCAAGAGGTGATTCGGCGAATGGATAAGAATCGTTTCAGAGGAAAGACCCTTACCTTGAAAGTAAAGTTCGCCGATTTTCAGCAAATCACTCGGAGCCGAACAGTCGATCACCCTATCACTGAACTGACCGATATGATGACCATCACAAGGCGGCTGTTCGAGTTGGTTGAAATTCCCTCCCAAGGAGTTCGTTTGCTTGGGCTGACAGTTTCCAATGCCTGGAGGGAAGAGAAAAATGGGTGGCACCAACTCTCTTTACCACTGTTTGAGGACTCATTTCCAGGTTGAATCTAACTGACGACATCCCTGAGTCTAAGCTGGGGAAGCAACCTGGTTGGATGGGGTTGTCGGCCCATGATCTTCCTGGTCAGATGATGGAAACGATCCTGATCCGTATGGCGGTTGGTCAATTCCCGGTGGAACTCATCTCCCTTTCGGAAAGAATGGGTCAACTCCTTGACGGCCTGGGAATAGGAGGCCATGCCACCGGTAATGTAACGGAGTGTAAGGCCGCTATCGGGATTCATCTCCTTGAAATCACTTAAAGCCGCCTGTTGTTGTTTCTGTCCCAGGTCACAGATGAAGATGATGGTGGAGTTGGGTTTAAAACAACAACCTATACGCTCTTGAATCCAATCCGATTCAGCATAGAAGATATCCGCCCCATCTTCGACATGGATGGATCCGGGAATACCAAAATGGGGGTCTTGGCCTACGTCGAGAATGAGAGATGACTCCTGGTGAAAAACAGCTTCAAGGTAGCTTTTTGCAGAAAGAGCGTGAGGAAAGAGAACGTTCAACATCGAAATAATCCATTATGGTCGTACATGTCCACTTCTACATATCAAGGGCGAGCATTATGCCCCGATTCAAGCACGGAATAAAGCTTTTTATGGAACAAAAATTCAGCTAATGATGGATTCCATTTTGATCAATTTGATTATTAACGTTTTCTGCTGTTCAAGCGGGAGGAGGATCCGGGATCAATCCGGTTGGAGAGGCGGGTTTTCGGCAGCTTTTTTTATCTTCAAGGTCATAAGGGTTTAATCTCCTTACCCTCCTTGTCCGCCAAACCAATCAGCAGGGTTGTCCCATCCTCGGCCACTCTCATAATGCTGTATCTGGCTTGGTCATAAGCTTTGGCATGCCCTTCCTGAAACATGAATGATTGAGAACCAAAAGCGACTTCCGGCCATTGGTTTGATCGCGTAAATCGGCTTCCTTTGGTTCGTTTATAGCGGATCAGATATTCCCCTTTATTGAGAACCTCCCCCTGATAAAAACGTTGCAGAACAGCAATGTCTCGATCAATCTTTTGGAAAACCGCTTTTCCTTCCCAGGGCAGATCCT
>JBQGBW010000088.1:0-16929 GCA_052043475.1 Magnetococcales bacterium HHB-1 | reverse complement strand
GCTCTGGCCAGCAACGTGAAGCGCTTTCTACGCTACCAGTGCGCTCAAATAGCTGGAAAAGCGGAAAAAACAGAGTCAGTTCTTGCATAATGGGGTAAAACTCCCTTCGTTTCACACTGTTTTTTTACCTCAAAAAACGAATCCAGAACGAGTCTGCGGAATTCCAGAACCGGTTATCGAGATTTTTACATCAAACAGTTAACTGGTCAGGAAACACGCCCAAGCTCAAACAGGCTTTTTTCGGAAGACTCATATATAGAAACAGCTGAAGGATGGTTATATTATCATCGGTCTTGATTTTGCTCTTTGAAGATCTCTTCGAGAGTGTCGTACTCCATTGAGCGATCAAGCCATAGATTCAATTGTTCAGAGCTCGCACTAAAAAGCTGCGCAGGAACCCATAAGGGGAGTATATCGAACTTTCGTTGTAAAAAACGGTAGAGCATTTTAGCTCCACCCTTGAGTTCTCCCCGTTGCTCTCCCCGTTGCTCTCCCCGTTGCTCTCCTATCTGTATACCTTCTTGTATACCCTCCTGTTTTAATTTTGGTCCAAACGTTGAGAGCACTTCCTGCTTGATCTTTTGGGCGAACGCTGATGCAAATTCCATCTCTTCCTCCGGTCGTATGATCCGAATCATATTTTGCAAAATATATTCATCGACTATAGCATATACAGATAGTAAATAGTATAAGATTTGTGTCAAGAATTTTCTATCCGCTTCGCGTAGATCTTCCGCGATTTTAAGAACAATCTGTGATTGTTCATCCTCAGAGCTGTGTGCATATTTTAGTGCTGTGAAACAGGCCCGAAGTGTGGGATGCTCTGAGAGTTCCCGATCTGGTATCTTGCCAAGATTAATAACAAAAAAAGGAAAATCAAGTAAGAAAGGTTTGATCATTTTATTTGCATTAAATAGAGCTGTAAGTCGTGGCTCAATAGACCAATCTTTTTTGCCATGGTAGATCAAAATGGGTACAACCGGTGGAAGAAGACCAGTCTGTTTTTGTTGGATATCCAGATCTTCGATCACATTGGTTAATAATCGCAACAGTTGCAACCCAACACGACGCGCCAGATAACTTTTATGTTCGACGAGGCAATAAAGAAAAAAATCTTCTCCTTGAATTGTTTTGGCTTTGAGTAGGCGATCAGAAAAGAATTCCTGCATTTTTGGTGTTACAAAGCTTCCTTCAATCAGCGTTGGCGGATCGGATGTTAAGAGATCAGCCAGAGGTTCTGGTAGTCTTTCTCTTAATAGCGCGACTGAAGTCTCTGGATTGGAGAGAACAGCTTTGATCAGTTTATCGTGTGGTTGGTTCATTTTGCTCATGCAATGGGATATCCTGCTTTGATCGTGATTTATAAAGTATCTAAAAAGCAATATCCAGACCACGGCTATGTGATTCTAAAAGGAATATAAGTATATCGCCTTGAATATATGTGATAAAAAGAGGATAGATAGTTTCTTAATCGATGATCTGTTTTCTGTCTGTTTTCATCTTTTTTTTATTTCATCTATGTCAACGCTTGACAACGGTATCTGATTCATCGCACCGTAAGCTTTTGGGAAGCATATTTGTTATAAAATATCTTTATATAGATTGAGGTCGATAACCATGGATCTGCAAAACCTAGTATGGTCATCTGAGTATGCCATTGGTATTGGTGAGATGGATGAACAGCACCAGAACTTATTCAAGATTATCAACGATCTGATTGATCTTGTGCGCAAAGAGCAGCATGAAGATAATCTAAAGCTGATGAGCGATTTCTTCTTTCTTGAGGTGAGTGCCTATATTCATACCCACTTCGATGATGAGACCGCATTGATGCGGCAGCATGAATTTCCTGGACTGGAGGAGCATCTGGAGCAGCACCAGGAGATCTCTGATAGGATTAATCAACTGGAGCAGGATCTGGAGCAAGATCTCTCATTTGAAGAGCGAAGAGATCGTCTGTTTTCTGTGATCCGTTTTATGCATCGGTGGGTTAAGGAACATACCCAGACTGAAGATATGGTTTATGGTCGATTTATCAGAGAACGGCAGCATGCAACGGTTTAACTTCTGATAATAAAGAAGCACGAAGACTTAACCTTTTTAAGTGTTGTGCTTCTTTTATTATGAACGCATCAGTTTGATCAAAGTGCTGTTCATGGCATCTAACCGTTTAACAAGAATATTAATCAACTGATCCTTGATCTTATTCTGTAGAGAAAGATCCAGAGTACGCATCTCCTTATGACCTGAGATGGTAAAGACCGTGATATCCTCATTCGCAATAACGTTGGTGGTTCGTGGCTGTTTGGTTAAAAAAGAGATTTCACCAAAAACAGCACCCGGTTTCAACGTCGCAATGACCACTTCAGGTAACTGATTCTTAGTCACGTTGACACTACCACGAATCAAAATATAGAGTGCAGACTCTGAGGACTCTTCTCGAATAAGATAGTCACCCTTTTTAAAGTTCGCAAAAAAGGTATCCTGTTGTGCAACCAGGGAGGCTTTCTCTTCTTGTGTAAATTCCCAGAAAAAGGGAATTTTCTCGATAAGTTTAAGAATGACCATAACTTTTTTCCTGAAAGCTAAATCTATAACTGGTGTTTGGTTCGTAAAGCCTTAATAAGTGTAGTATTGATCTCTTTCTGTTTTGCCAGATCTGCATTAACCTGTTCTAATCGGTGAACAAGGAGTTTAAGAAGCTGGTTCTGTGTTTTAACCTGTAGGGATGGATCTTGCTGCGCCATCATTTTACCATCAATACGAAATGCAATCACCTCCTGTTTTGCAACCACATTACTTGTTCTTGGTGCTTTTGTCAGGAAAGACATCTCACCAATCACAGAACCGGCTTTAAGTTGCGCGAGTTCCTGATTGGGATGGCTGTCACAGGTCACAGAGACCGTGCCTTTAAGCAGTACATAAAAAGCATCATCGGTATCATGTTCACGAATCAGATACTCTTCAGGCTGATAGGTTGCAAAAAGATTCTCATTGCCTGCAAAAATCTCTCGCTCAGAAACGGAGAACTCACAGAAAAATGGAATCGTTTCCATTAATTTAATAATCAGCATAATTGGAGTCTCTCATTAATGGCGTGAGATTCAATAGGCATTAAGCACGCACTGTATCTGAGGCGATCCATCCACCCCCTAGAACGCGGTCACCATGATAGAAGACACAGGCTTGGCCAGGAGATATGGCGCGTTGGGGCTTTTCAAAGATAATGCGAACCTCAGAGGCTGTGATCCATTGCAGATAAGCGGGCTCTGCAGGAGAAGCATAGCGGATTTTTGCTTCAATACTCAACCCCTTTTTGGGTTTCTTATCCAGAAGCCAGTGGGGGTTGTGTATGGTAAGTTCTCTCTTATAAAGTGCTTTCTCTGTGCCAACGATCACCTGTTTTTTTTTGCCATCAATTGCGGTAACATAAAGGGGAGTGGGTGCGGATATGCCTAAACCACGGCGTTGTCCTACCGTATAACAGGGGATGCCTTTATGTATCGCCAGCTTTTGGCCCTCCTGATCAACAATCGCACCGGGTATCATGCTCTCTGGAGCCTGGTGGGAGAAAAAAGCACCATAGTTGCCGTGAGGAACAAAACAGACATCCTGACTTTCTTGTTTTTCAGCAACATGTAATCCCAATCCTGTGGCCAGTTTCCGTGTTTCCGATTTGGTTAAATAACCTAAAGGAAATGCGATCTGTGATAGATGTCTCTTTGGTAGTGAGTAAAGAAAGTAGGATTGATCCTTTTTTAGATCGGTGGCACGATAGAGTGCCCACGCGTTTTTTGCATCCTGTCCGATTATGGCATAGTGTCCTGTAACCAGCGCTTTGGCTTCTAAACTTTGCGCTTTTTTTAAGAGCAGATCAAACTTCATCACCTCATTGCAGAGAATACAGGGATTTGGCGTTAACCCTCTCTGATAGTCTTCAATAAAACGCTTCACAACCGCTTGATAGAACTGTGACTCAAAGTTGACCACATAAAACGGAATCGATAATGTCTCTGCAATGCGTCGTGCATCATAGACATCTTCTGTGGCACAGCAGGTGCGGCCCGTTGAGGGCAGGTCAATCGATGATACACTGTTTTTTTCCTGATCCCAGAGCTGCATGGTCAAACCAATCACCTCATAGCCTTTCTGGACGAGGAGGGCTGCGGTTGCTGAGGAGTCTACGCCCCCAGACATGGCCACAGCAATCCGGCTTCCTTTCGGGAAGGGCAGAGTACATTTATCAAGAAGATGTTGCATATCTTTAAATTGGATCAAAATTGAAGGAGATAGATGATGTCGAAAACCTTTGATGGTCAGATAATCTCTAAAACAGGTTTTAAAGTGATCCGCTGGTCCTCAGAAGAGGATATGTTGAACGCCCTGCGAAAACAAGGCTTCCATCCCACCCGCTATACCTATCCACCGGGATGTGCTTTCCCACCACACACCCATGATATCGACAAAGTCGCTGCGGTACTTGAGGGACGTTTTAGAATCACCATGGATAATCAGTCGGTTGTGCTGAACGCCTTAGAGGGGATATTTGTACCGCGAGAGAAGGTTCATGCCGCCTGTGTAGTGGGCTTAGAGCCGGTGGTAAGCGTGGATGCGGTCTCTGATTGAGTTGTTGGTTTTTAAATGAAGAGATGTTGAGAGATTGGCAGTCGTCAAAAAATGTCAGTCTCTAAAATGTAAGATATCGTCCCTGTTTTTTATATGTGATCATTTTTTTCAGGGCATCTTGATCTCATCGGATAGGCCAGGGAACACGCTTTTCATTTCTATTTGATTTTAAACAGTGAATAAAAAAACTACATTCTCGATGTCGATTATGGAAATGGCGTTAATATTGCTACCATAGGTTTCATCAATCGCTTACATATTTTAATGATAGGATCTATTGAGGGGACTATGTCTGATGTGAGTGGTGTTATCTCCTATATGGAGCGTCGTGATGCGGTTGCAGCGAATCCTATATCTGAAGCAGAAGCAGAGATTCCATTTTCCGATGTGTTAGATGCGGTCAATCCGCTGCATCATCTTCCTGTTGTAGGACCGGTTTACCGGCAACAGACCGGTGATGAAATCAGTGATCCCGCAAAAATTGCTGGTGGTGCACTCTATGGTGGTATTGCGGGACTTTCGCTCTCGACAGCGGATGTGGTGCTACAGCAACTGACAGGGCAGGATTTTGCTACACATCTGAAGGGCGTTTTACAGGATCCTGAGGCGGTGGCGTCATCCACGTCTAAGCGTGTTATCGATCCTGTATCTGAACAGGCTTCTACAAATGGTCTGCCTGAGGTAAACCAGCGTTCGGTTTATCGATCACAGCCTAAAGTATCTGCATCGTATCATATCTACTCTTCGATACCATCTGAAGAACTTTGATATGATTTTAATAGAGATCGCTCTCATTTAAGAGATTGTAAAGTTTTAAGTGGATTATATTTCAAGCGAGAGGTGAGGATAACCGATGAACCTGTTAAAAAGTCTCTATGGTACAGGCTCAAAACCGACAGCCCAGCAGGAACAAGCCATATCGGATTGGATTCATGGCAAGGGCGAGGAGGAAGAGAAAGAGCCACAAGAGCAGTCGATCTGGTATCGGGGTTTGAGTGATCTGATGAATGAAGCCAAAGTTGAGCGTTTAGAGCCCGCAGTTGAACTTCTGTCCGTGCTTGAAGCTTCCATTGAAGATTCTCCTCTACTGGCTGGTGAGCAGCAGGGACTCTCAGTGGATCATTGGCTGGCAATGCTCAATGCGTGGGATGAGCAGCTTGATCATATCGCAGAACGCAAGATGAATTTTCTCTTCTCATTCTTCGAAGAGGCGTTGGAGAAATCAGAACAGGTGCACTCCCCCATGACACCCATGATTCAGGAGTTGGTGGAACTGATTCGATCACGAACAGATGCTGGAACCCGCGTTATCCATTAGAATCTTTTAAAAGGAGAGACAAATGCTTGGTCTCTCTTTTTTTTATGGATGCATTAATATAGATCGGTTAAAAAAATAGAGAGGTACGTTTTTTTATTCAGTTTCTTAAAGAAAAGGTCTATCTTTCGATGCCGCTAATGGATAAAATTGTAACAAACTGATAGGTTCTCAATAGAGGATAGAGAGGCAGAGCACAATGGGTGAACACATTTCCATCGAAGATGTGGATTGCGACTATGAACAACTGGTGACAGATTCGGTGACGATCTGCCAACTGCTTGGTTATGTGTTACTCGAAGAGACACGTATTGAGGTGCGGTTTGGCCATAACGTACAGATCTATATTGCGCACCTGGTGGATCATCCTCCTGAGCTGGAGACGCGAGAGGATAAATATGGCAAGGTAACGCAGGTTGAGCCTGCTTATGTACCTTTCAGCTATATCCAGAAACAGAGCCATCTGTTGTTAGAACCGCTCTCTCCAGCAAAGGGCAATATTATTCTGCGCAAACACCCCAATGTTAAACTGAATCTTCTCTTCTACAACGGGCGTCAACGTATTGAGACCAAACTGAGTTTTGAAGAGGCGATACAGGTTCGTGGTGAAACCTATCTAAAGTGCTCTTTTCCCTCCTGGCTGGCGCTCTCTTCAGGTCGCCAATTTTTCCGTGTACCCATCTGGCACTATAAAAAGCTGCCACTCTCTATTTTGTCCGATAAATTCCCTCGCACGCAAGCCACGGTCTTTGATGTCAGTATCGGTGGTATGTCATTTTGCCATCCCATTGAACAGGATAAAATTCCCAACGATAGCCGGATTCAGTTGGTTTTTGGGCTTCCTGATAAACCGGTGATGAAGGTTACCGGATGGGTACGTCATCATGGACCGGTGACTAAAACATTGGCTAAAACAAGACACTGCCGGATCTCTCATCTGATGACAGGGGTTCAATTTGAGCTGGTTAATCAGAAGATGGAAAATAAGGTGGGAAACCTTGTGGGGGTATTGCAGGCTGAATATCTGGCCAATATCAACCAACGCGCTGAACCGCTGGATATCCCTAAATATGTCATCTTTATGGATGAAAAGCCTGGTGATCTGGTGCATCTGCGTAAAATGCGGGAGTCACAGCTTAAATTTCGTGAAGAAGAAGAGAAAGAGAAGACGGAAACCTCTGAGGTAGCGCTCTCCGATTTCTTTGAAGACGACCTTCCTGTGGAAGAGGAGGGGAGCTATAAATATGTTCCCATAGAGGAGCGTTATGCACGGTTGCAGTTTCAAGAGGAATCTAAATCAGAAATCCCCTCAAATAAGCAGACGGAAGCCTCTTCAGAGCCCGTACTAGAAAAAGAGAAATCTCCAACTAAAAAAGAGAAAGCACCGATCACAGTGGATGCACCAAGACTCTCTTTTCATAGCGATGAAGAGATGGCTGCGTTGCGTAAGCAGCGTAAAGAGGAGGTTCTACATCGCCAGCAAAAAGAGAAAGCGCTTAAAGAGGAACAGACGCAGCGTAAGAAAAAAAGCTGGTTACAAAAACTGGTGCCTGGAGTCAGTCGTAAGAAGAAAAAATCAGGGCTCACCTTTGTTGAAGAGAAGGATGCCGCAAAAAATCGTTATGCCATTATGGATGATGATCCTAAGGGCAGAGCGGTAGGTAAAAAAAGACCGTTGCGTGTCAAGATGGAGGATAAACCGAAAAAATCGACGTCCAGAAAACCAGAACGTCGATCCTCTTCTGCAGGCGGTTTTGAAGAGTTGGAGGTACTCCGCCATAAGATGCGCGTTAATAAGATGATAGATAAAAAATAGTGATATTGATTATGCTTTGATGCTTATTTAGCCTACAGTGATATGCCTTCAGTCTGCGCCCACTCTTGGATATAGCTAAGACAGGTTTCATAATCGTAAGCAGCAAGTGCTGACTGTACTGCGTGCATTCTTTCTTCATGATCATGACCAATAACGACTGTTTCGAGCTTTTTTGCCGTCTGCTCTGCGGATGCATCAAATGTTTTTAAGCGTTCAGAGATCTCCTGTAACAGCGGTTTTAATGTCTTTAGAGGCGTTGTGTGTGTTTCTTTAGTTGTTTTATGCTTTTCTCTTATCGGGGGGCGCTCTAGACCAACGCTTTGAATGGCTTCAATGGCTTGATGTAACTGTTTTTCGAGTATATCAAGCTGAGACGTTTGTATTGCAGATCGATTATCATCATATGCACTGCGCTCAACTTTGGCGGCGCTCTCTGACAATGATTTTGCACCGAGTGTTGCGGCCACACTTTTTAATGAATGCGCCACTCTTATCAATGTTTTTTGATCATTTTTCTGCAATGCTGTTCGTATGGCAACACAAGCATTTTTTTGATTATCAGAAAATTTAAGCAGAAGTTTATGATAGGCTTGTTGGTCACCACCAAGGTTCTGGAGACCGACCTTTACATCAAATCCAGAGATATCTGGTAACACCAGCTTTGAGTGGAACGCTTTTTTAGAGAAAGTTTTGGATAAAGATTGCAAAAATCTAGGCTGGATCCAACGAATAAGTGTGGTATAAAGTATGGAAGGATCGACAGGTTTGGAGAGATAATCGTTCATTCCTGCCTGAAAACATTTTTCCTGATCGCCAACCATGGCATTTGCTGTCATGGCCAGGATGGGCACATTCACAAGATTTGGTTGCTTTCGAATGATCCGGGTGGCGCTCAATCCATCCATTATTGGCATCTGTAGATCCATCAGAATAAGATCGAAAGGTTCGCTTATTGCACGTTCTACAGCCAGGCCGCCGTGTTCGACAATCACTAGAGAGATACCAACCTTCTCCAATAACTCTCGTGCAACCTGCTGGTTAATCTCATTATCTTCGGCAAGTAGGATGCGCTGATTCTTCAGAACCTGTCTTGCTATCTCTGGTGTGATCTGCAATCCTTTGTCTTTCGCCATATCCATACTGTCGGACTGCCTGAACCAAGCCGTAAAAGAAAAAACACTTCCCCCTCCAAGTGTGCTCTCCACCTGAATATTACCACCCATCATAGTGACGAGCTGTTTACTCAAGGCCAGTCCAAGCCCTGTACCGCCGAAACGACGGGTAATGGATGCATCAGCCTGTTGAAAAGCCTGGAACAGATGCGCAACCTGGTTTTTATCCATGCCAATGCCGCTATCCTGCACAGAAAAGTGTAACAGACAACGATTTTCAATCTCTTTTAAATAGGTCACGTGAATGGATACTTCACCCTGTTCTGTGAATTTGACCGCATTGGTGGCCAGATTGGTCAGAATCTGTTCCAGTCGGAAACCGTCTCCTTTTAAGTGGGTGGGGACTTCTGGTGCAATATGAGAAATAAAGCGCAACCCCTTCTCCATACATCGAACATTAATCATGGATGAGACAGATTCTAATGTTTTAGCAAGAGAAAAATCGTAATCTTCCATCTCCAGTTTGCCGGCTTCAATTTTAGAGAAATCAAGAATATCGTTGATAAGTCGCAGCAGGGCCACCGCTGAACTATTAATTTTAAGCAGATAATCCTGCTGTTTTTCTGTCAGCGGGGTCTCCCTCATGAGATAGCTCAAACCAATAATGGCATTCATGGGGGTGCGGATTTCATGACTCATATTGGCAAGAAAGTTGGATTTTGCTCTGTTGGCCTGTTCAGCCTTCTCCAGAGCATCCTGGCGTTGCTGTTCTAATGTTTTTTTCTCTGTGATATCTTCATAGATTCCTAGCAGTCCAATGATCTCTCCTGCAATATCGGTCAAGGGTATTTTACTGGTGTTCAACCACAGTGTTTCCCCCTTGGGGCTGGTTTGTGGCTCCTCATAATTGAGTTTTGCCATACCATCCGCAATCACCTTGGCATCATCCTGACGATACAGTTCTGCCTGTTTCGCCCAGCCCATATTAAAATCGGTTTGACCAATGATCTCACCAGGTGTCGCAAATCCTGCATCCTGGGCGAACAGTTGGTTACATCCAAGATATCTGCTTTCGCGATCTTTCCAGAATACGCGGGCGGGAATAGAGTCCAGAACCAGTTGCAGCATGCGTCGTGCCTCGCGAAGTTCTAACTCGACATGCTTGAGGTTTGTCACATCCAATACGGTTCCCACAATGGATTGTGGATTACCGTTTTTATCCCGGGTCAGAACGCCGCGTTCCTGGACAAAATGCACCGATCCGTCTGGCCGTTGAATTCGATGTTCCACTTCATAGTCTGGTGTAACACCTTGCAGAACCTTTTCAATCGCTTTCTTAACCTTATCCCGATCCTCTGGCACAACAGAATCCATGAATAGATCATAGGTGGGGGAGATCGAATCTGGATCTTGCCCAAATATTCTAGAGGACTCTTTGGACCACTCCAGATCGCCGCTTGGCAGATGCCAGTGCCAATGACCAAGATGGGCAATTTTCTGTGCGAGTTCCAGTTGGGTTCGATTTTCATTCAATTCACGAAACATCAGATCGAACGGCTTTTCAATCGCATTTCTAACAATGGCGCAATAGATCCAATAGAATGCCAGAATTTTGAAGATATGTCCCACAAGATTGGAGAGATCATACAGGCCAACATAGAATGTGAATGCCAGTTCCGATATGATTGTCGCCAGTAGAGCCCAGGTCAGATATTTTACTGTTTCTACTTCAAAAAAATCTCGCTTTATATGCAGGAGCCATAATCCACCGATCAGAATCAGACAGATAAGATACTCCATGTAAATTTTAAAAGGGGTGAGACCAACGCCTGGTATATGACATTGAGGAAATATGTTCCAAAAAAAGATTGACGCCAGCATCAGGATGGTAATCAATATAAAAAACAGGAGAGTCAATATGATTGGTATTCGACGGTGCAAAAAAAGAAAGGATGCCAGAATAGAGATCGCTTCTAAAAAACGTGCAGCAATCCATAGTTGCACAGGGTAGTCTGGATCGCTGTCTGGAATGATATTCATACCCTGGTAAACCAGGGTATGCATCAGGTCGATTAATCCGATAAACAGAAAAGAGATACCAAGAAACAGAAGAAAATGGCGTTCTAAAAAATGTCGTCCAGTCCATACGACGGCAAAAAAACTGAACCCAATGATAATGCTGAATACTTCAGCCAAAGTATGAAACAAAAGGTAGTTTAAAGCGGATGTTGAAATCACCAGTGCGAGCAAAATAAGTCCGATAATGTTGTTGGTCCAATGGCGTTTCAGTTTGATTTCCGGCGTTTTCATAATGGTCATAAGAGAACCTTATTTAAGATAAAGTTGCTGATTTAGAATGGATTGCATGCAACTTTTATAAGGAAAATCGCAGCGCCTGCATATCCATGTGTTACACGCCATGCGGAATATACTCTTGATTTCATGTTGTTGATAAATTAAATGAATTTATGCTAGAATACAGCATGATCGTCAGATTAGACAAATAAATGTTTTTTTAGGTAGAAGCCGTTCAAAGGTTGCAAGATGATTTAAAGCTTTTTAAGCAATCTGATTTTTTTAAAGGAGCGATCTTAATGACGCAGCAATGTTTGGATATTGAAGCCAACAGAGGGTTGACTGGCATTGGATTCTTATCATTTAAAACTTCCTTTCAGGTGGCCATTTAGATGAAAACAGTATTGGAAAATAAATTGGAGACGTCAGCAACCATTCTCATTGTGGATGATCAACCCGAGAGCATTGATATCATCAAGCGTGTTTTAGAGAAAGATTTTACGATCAAAATTGCCACGCGGGGTGAGCTTGCATTGCGCATTGCAGAATCCAACGCCATCGATCTCATACTGTTGGATATTATTATGCCGGGTATGGATGGGTTTGAAGTGTGTCGCCGCCTGAAAGCCAATAAAGTGACGCAAGCGATTCCCGTGATGTTTTTGACCAGCAAAGACAGTTATGAAGATGAAGTGGCAGGATTACAGATGGGCGCGATTGATTTTATCAGAAAGCCGTTTAATCCTGTTGTGCTTCTTGCACGATCAAAGCATGTAATTGCACTTTTTAATGCGCAAGCCGATCAACGGGAAACTGAAAAGGCCCTGTTACAACAAGGCATTCATCTGGACAATGTTTTACAGTCTGCAACAGATCAAGCCATTATCACCACAGATGAGAATTTTATTATCAAATATTTTAATCCGCTTGCTGTAACGTTATTCAATATTCCTCACAGTGCTACGGTGACGCACTCAGTGGAAGAGATGCATCAGAAGATGGGCGTTGATCCTGCCAGGTTTCTTGAAGGAATCCAAAATATTCAGCAGCATGGAGAACACTGTTTCGAGATTGCGATGGAGAAAGCGGATGGCGTGCATCTGCTTGATGCCCGTGCGTCTGGTGTTATTGATAAAGATGGATCACTTGTTGGATACTGTTTAGCTGTTCGTGATGTGACTGAACGGAAAAAATTATTAAAAGATCTGGAGAGGGCTGTTTCCCGTGCGGATGCAGCCAATCATGCAAAAAGTGCTTTTTTAGCCGCCATGAGCCATGATATCCGTACGCCAATGAATACCATCATTGGTGTTACGGATCTACTTGATCGTATCAAGTTTGAAGGTGAAGAGAGCCGATATGTTGGTTTATTAAGGCGTGCTGGAGAGTCGTTGCTCGCGCTACTTAATGATATTCTTGATTTTTCAAAAATTGAAGCGGGACAGTTTCAGTTGGAGGATGCCACCTTTGATCTACATGAGTTAACTTTTTCAGTTGCTGAGATTTTTCGCTTTCCTGCTGAAGAGAAAGGATTAAAACTGCGTTTTCTGATTGATCCAGATGTCAAACAGTTTGTGCGAGGAGATCCAGATCGTCTACGCCAGATTCTGCTTAATTTATTAAGCAATGCGGTGAAGTTTACCAACAGCGGTACGGTGCAGTTACAGATCTGTTGTGAGGCTGGAAATCATATTTCCTTTATTGTAACCGATACAGGTGTTGGCATTCCACCAGATAAGCAAGAGGAGATCTTCTCACCGTTTACACAAGCGGATGCAAGTACAACAAGGCGGTTTGGTGGTACGGGTCTGGGTTTAAGTATCTGCCATCATCTTGCTAAAATGATGGCGGGTTCCATCGCATTGACAAGTACGCCAGGAGAAGGGAGTACGTTTCGTTTGCGACTGCCATTGCCAGAATCTAAAGACCGTCTCCTATTTGAAACAACGAAAGAGATGGAGCGCACAACAACCGCTTTTCGGGATTCAACGCTCGCCATTTTATTGGCAGATGATGCAGAAGATAATCATCTGTTGGTTGCAGCATTTCTTAAGAAAACACCCCATCATTTGCATTGTGTCTCCAATGGCCAGGAGTGTCTGGATGCATTTATGAAGGGAAATTATGATATGGTTCTTATGGATATTCAGATGCCACTTCTTGATGGTCTGGAAGCCACAAAAGCGATCCGTTCCTTCGAGAAACAGATGAAAAAACAACCCGCCACCATTATCGCTTTAACGGCCCATGCCACCCGTGAATTTATGGAACAGGCCATTGAAGCAGGCTGTGATCTTCATGCGACCAAACCAATTACGCGTAACCGACTTTTAGAATTGGTTAATCAATTTTGTTCAGGTATTCCCTCTATCCCTTCTGTCAAAGAGCGGAAAGTGATCAATTAACCTTCTATCTTCTTTGGATATCAATCTATTTCCGTATCTGCTGTTGATTCTCCAGAAACCACTGATAGGTGCTTTTTAAACCTTCATCAAGTGTAATACGCGCTTTCCAACCCAGTTTATGCAGACGTTGGCTATCGAGCAGTTTACGCATCATGCCATCGGGTTTGGTGGCATCAAAACTTAATTCTCCTGTGTAACCCACCACATCACGCACTTTTCTGGCAAGATCCGCAATCGATATATCAACCCCTGTACCAATATTAATCAGGCCAGGATTATTTTTTTGTTGCATAATAAAAAGTGCCGCATCCGCCATATCATCGACATGGAGAAATTCTCGTTTGGGTTTTCCTGTACCCCAGATCATCACAGAGGGCTCCTGATGGATTTTGGCTTGATGAAAGCGGTGGATTAAAGCTGGGAGGACGTGGGAATCTTCTGGATGGAAATTATCGCCAGGACCGTAAAGATTATTGGGCATAATCATGCGAAAGTCGGTTCCATGCTGGCGGTTGTAGGCTTCACACGTTTTTAAGCCAGCAATTTTTGCGATGGCGTAGGGCTCATTGGTGGGTTCTAAGGGGGCGGTGAGCAGCGCGGTCTCTGCGATGGGCTGAGGACAGACCCGAGGATAGATGCAGGCACTTCCTAAAAAGAGTAGCGATTGACTGTTAAATTTGTAGGCTGCATCAATGATGTTGGTCTGAATTTGTAGATTGATACCGATAAAATCAGCTGAGTAGGTATTGTTCGCATGAATACCCCCCACCTTGGCTGCCGCCAGAAATACATGATCGGGTCTTTGATCCCGAAAGAAGGTGTTGACAGCCGCCTGATTGGTGAGATCCAGATCGTTGCGGGTGCGGGTAAGAATCTGTGTGTATCCCTTTTTTTTTAATGCACGTACCAGTGCGGAGCCCACTAAACCGCGATCACCTGCCACATAAATACGACTGTTAGGTTGCATGGTTTTATTCTCTCTTCTAAAATGAATACGTACAGACTATCCGTGAAATTTAGGGATACGAGATACCATCCTGGTCTTGTCATCGGTAATCCGTGCGCATTTATGCATGATGATTAATTTCCTTTGGAAAATTATCAAGATCCTTTGTTAACCAAAGATCTGTTTCCTTACAAAGGATAAAATTTTTAATAGAATGAAGCAATGCTCATCGCTTAATTTTATCATTTCCTTATAAAATGAGGGAGAGAGATGATGTTCAATCGTTGGTGGAGAAAGATTTTTATTTCAATGCTTTTATGGATTGGATTATGGAGTCATGTGATGCCTGTGCAAGCTGAATTAATTGTCTTGGCTGCTCCAGCAATGGATGATAGCTACTATGCAAAGGTTGCAGAAGATATTTTTCAGTTCCATGTGGGCTTTGCAAAAAAGATCCACCCAAAAGATCAACTCCTGATTCTCACCGATGAAGCCTCTTATGATGATTATGTGGATGTTTTTGGTGAAGAACAGGTGGTGATCGCACCGATGCTGGATATCTGGATGCGTGATTTTACCACCGTCAACGCCACAATGCCGACCATGTTTCGTTATACTGCTGCGGGTCAGGGTGGCGGAGGTTCAGGTCAGAGAGAGGCGGATCGGGTACAAGATCCTGTCGCGGTGATGCTTGAGGAGGCTGAGGCGAATTTTCAATCGACGGATCTACTCAATGATGGGGGAAACTGGGTTGATGATGGCGCAGGATATGTGGTGATCAGTCGTAAATTTTTAAAGGATAACCGACTCTCTGAATCAGAAGCCAGAGATCAGATTATCCAGCTGACCGGTGCCAAGGCGGTGGCATTTATTGAGGCGGATGAGCAGGGTGGTCTGGAGCATGCCGATGGTGTGGTGAGCTTTATTGATACCAACACATTGATTATTAACAGCTATCCTGAAGATCCTGAGTATGCTAAACAGTTAAAAGATAATCTTCGGCAGAATCTACCCGGTGTAAAGATCCATGAGATCATCACCCCCTATGATGGCAGTAAGATCTATGATGAAAAATTTGGTTCGGCGTGTGGTCTTTATACCAATGCGTTAGTGACACCAAAAAGGATCTATTTTCCACAGTTTGGTATTCCAGAAGATAAAATTGCCCTCAAACAGATTCGTGCAATCAGCAAAAAAGAGATCATTCCTATCTCATCACAGCAGGTCTGCTTTATGGGAGGAGGTGTGCGCTGTATGTCCTGGCAACTGCGTGGGGATATGGCGGAAGCTATTTTAGACTATTTTGATATGCGGGAGTAGCCATGACGTGGCAGGATCAACTAATCATTCCGATGGACTTTGATTATGTGGAGCAGGAACGGCGTAAAGCCAAAGAACTCAAACGGACCCAGTGGTGGAAAAACCGCCTGGGAGAGGGTAAGTGCAGCTATTGTGGCGAACGTTTTCCACCCAAAGAACTCACCATGGATCATAAGGTGCCTTTGATTCGTGGTGGAAAAACCAGCCGTAGTAACTGTGTACCCGCCTGTAAAGAGTGCAATCGGGAGAAGGAGAATATGACACCCCAACAGTGGCGGGCCTATCGAGAAAATAAGCAGTTGGAGTCTTAAACTTAAAGTTCACGCACTCTTTTTAAGGGAGTGGAGATGGATGTAAGTTGGGATAAGAGAAAATATGAGAATGGGTAAAGTTATTAAACTTGGAGCACTCTTACCGATTAAAGATGTCTTCGCAAAACCATACTCCGCTAAACCCCCTTTCCCCCGAATCAGCTTAACTGCAAAATCTTCTCTTTTAGTTCACTGATGACAGGTCGCTTTAAGGGGGGATTCGGAGAGAATAAAATAGATGAGGGAATACTCTCCAGAGGCGCCGACTAGTGGGTCCATTACGATGGTGACAAACCACTCATATTCAACGCCTGGCTCTAAGTTAATTCCATGATCCTTAAGATTGATATGATAAATGCCTTTTTTTTTGCTGCCGGGAGTCTGGTCTCTAGGATGGGTTCTAAGGTGCGGGGTTTATTGAGGGTAAATTCGAGGGGTTCTAACCAAGGGGCCTGAGAGATACCAGCTGAGTGTGGGCTGAGCTTCTGCGGTTAAACCTGTGTGTTGAGGAGCAAAGGGTGCCATGCGTTTTGGTGCGCTGTGGTGATTCTCTTCGGTGGTGTTGTTTTCTATTCTTCTGATCTGTTTTGGTCGTTCTATTATGTGGTTGGCTTGGATAATACCTTGGGTGATGGCGTCGGCAATCCCTGGTGTAATTCCCAATGGCCCTTGATCGGTTAATGCTTTTGTCTCTCCCCGCGCTACGCCTCTAGCAACTCCCCTTGCAACGCCCCTGGAGATACCACGTGTTTCTCCTCGTGCTACGCCTCTAGCAACTCCCCT
>JBQGBW010000087.1:0-16951 GCA_052043475.1 Magnetococcales bacterium HHB-1 | reverse complement strand
TGGCATCTTTCACCATATCATTGATCAGTTCTGCATTACAGACATTGCCATACCAGAAAGCGTAGCGTTCATCTTCTTTGCTTTGAAAACAGCGCGGTAGATTATCCAGAGAGCCTGCATAGGTCAGCGCATCGACCACAACAATAGAATAATCAGGGTGGTGCTGCATCAGGTGGCGCACAAAGTTTGAACCAATAAAACCGGCACCGCCAGTTACCAAGACTGTTTTCGCCACAATGGTCTCCTTTATTAAACTTCTAAAAAATGGATCTCGTTTCGTTTTTTTAAAAGCGGCTATGGATTTTGTCTAATGTTTTGTGTTCCATTTGGGGTTTAAGAACGCAAATTCAAGGATCTAAACGGTATACCAAGCTTCCTTAGCTTGATTATCGAGATCACAAGCATTATATCCCCAAAAAACTTCGGTGTGAAAGGTATGGACGTTTTCTAAAGGAAAAGTAGCACTTATCTTACAAGAGAGGAAACAGCAAAGGCAAGGTCTTCCAAGAGCGATCCCCAAAAAAGAGGCTCTTTCAACATTCGATAAAGTTAGATCCCAAGATGTTTTTTCCTACCCGACAATCTATGACGAATCACCCGCTTTGATTCCAAAAGGCGGTGCGGTGTACTCTACCCATTGAGGATTATAGAGCCCCTTTAAATGATGTGAACAGGAAGGTTCATAATCGCATGCGTTGTATGCGTTGAATTCCAGCGCAGAGGAATATTTTTACGAATCTGCATATTTGGAAACCGCGCAAAGAGTGCGATAACACTCTCTTTAATCAAGAAATGAGAGATCAACCGGCCAGGACAACGATGACTGCCCAAGCCAAACGCCAGATGAGACTGGAGATCGGGCGCGTTTTTCTTGTCAGTAGAGATCGAGGTTAAAAAGTTATGGTTCACATCAGGTAGATTGATATCGATCCGGTCTCCTGGTTGAAAAACATGACCATTAATTGTTTTTTTCTCTCTGGCAATACGGAGCAAATTTTTAAATGAGACATTTCTAATAATCAGTTCACTGATGAAGTCTGATTGTTGATCGCGCGTCTTATCCTGCAACAGTTTTACTTGAACTGAAGGGTTAATCAGTACATCATGAAAAATATTGGCTAATGTTGAGATCAATGGCCTTATGGCCTGGCAGATGACAATAGTCAACCAGATCACATCGTGACGTGATAACGGTTGTGTTTTTGAGAGAGAAAAAAGCTCATGCATCAAGGAGATCGGTTTTTTATTATCTGAAGTGATATCAAATGAATCAAGGTAAGTATAAAAATTATAAAGATCTTGCTCAAGGGAGAGAAGCTTTCGTGAGGGACGCGTCATGTATTCTCCCACCCAGTTTATGTTTTCAGTCCATTGGTTGAGCTGTTTCCAATCAATCTTCTGAGAAGTGATAAACATTCTCCCGGTCATCTCATTAATCAGTGGTATGATAAAATCATGAACCAGATCAGCATATTGCAATGATGACAATTCGTTCAGATGGTGTTGGAGATAATCCTGGGCGGGTTGATGCCATACAACCATCCGTTTTTTAGAGAAAAATGGTGAGACAAAACCACGTAACCGACGATGCTCCTCACCATTAAGTAAAAAAAGTGCATTTTTGATCAGCGTCGTGAGATGAGGTAAAGCGCGGCCTGATTTTTTACTCAAGGCCACATAATAACGATCCAGGCTATAGGTCACAAAATCATCATCGCGCAAGATCTGACAAGCGGTTTCATAATCATGAATTGTGTGAATTTCCATCGTCTTTTTATTGTGCATATTATCTATCCAGGGCAAGGATTCAATCGATAAAACTTCTTAGAAAAAGATTTTAGATTAAATCCATTGTAGACTTAAGTCTAATAGCGCATCATCCAACGCATCTCATGCTACAGCGTTCGCCAAGAACTGCCAAAGCTATAATTTTCAGGACGACCACAGTACTGTTGCTTAAGATGATCCAGAAAAGAGGCAAACCACCGCGTGATAAAAGCCGTTTCTGACTCTTTAGAGACGGGTATCGGTAAAGGAGAGAGTTTAGTCACAATCTTTTGATCTTTCCAGATCGCCTGGCACCAGAATGTGGGGATAGAGAACTTATAGGCAAGACGTGGCGCCAAAGAGGAGAGATGAACCGATCCCTTTAAAAAAGGTAACGTTACCGTATCGGATTGTATCGTGCTTTGGTCTGCAACTAAAGCACCAATTGCACCGGATTTTAATTTTCTAATCAAGGTTCTTAAGGATTGAACATGATTTTTTGAAAACATGAAAATGGCGTTGGGATCAGACTCATTGAAGAGATCTTCTCCAGTCGATGCAAGCGTATAAAGAGGATAGGGTGATTGATCAAAAAAACGCATTGAAACGGTGGAGGGACCATTGTTGTGTGTAGAGACCAGTAGACAGCCATTTCCTTGAGATAGTGCGGCTTTAAGTTCATTCAAACAGGGCGGAACAATCATCTCATCCACTTGAGGCAGAAGATCAGGGCGATTATTCATACAGACTTTAAGCGTCCAGTTGGCATAAATACCCCAGATTGCGGCACGTCGCCACTCATGCCATTGCCAGACAGATTGATCGGCATAACCCCAGGCGGTCCACATATTTTGCACCAGACTCTCATTGATCGGCAACTCATGATCTTCTTGCTTAAACAGAGCGTCAAAGAGGGTTTTATCACCAATCAGATCAATATTTCCCTGACCATGGCGAAGGTGAACATCACGGACCTGGTGATCGCGTCCAAGGATTTTGAGAATGGTCACATAACATCTAAAGATATCAGGATGCGCGGGAGTTTCATCAAACCATGTTTTGATCCGATCTAATGCTTGATGATAAGCCTCTTTTTGCACCAGTAGATTAAAATAGAGTATGCGTGTTTCAATCTGGTTAGGCCACTGTGCCAGCGCCTGTTTTGTCAATGTCAGTGCGTGATCAACCTCGCCTTGTCTTCTAAGAAATTTGGCCATGGAGCGTGCAGCGAGCGGACTTTGGGGAAATTGAGCGATAATTTTTTTCCAAAGCTGCAAAGTTTGTGTAAGGTTAAGGTTTAACTTCTCTTCAACCCTCGCCTTTCCACACCAGGGTCGCACATCCCCAGGCCACTGCTGGATAGCTTGATCAAAAACCTCTTTTGCCTCACTAAAACGCTTTTGGGCTTCTAAACACTTTGCTAAACCTAACATAATCATTATATTTTGTGGAAATCTTTCTCCCATTGCACGCCACTTTAAAAGCGCCTCTTCTGGTTGACTTTGTAACATGGCGATGCGCGCCTGACCTAACCAGGCTTGAATCTCTCCAGGCCAACGGGTGATTACAAAATCCAGTTCTCTCAGAGCTTTAATCAACTGCCCACGACGTTCAAAGTAGGAGGCCAGCGCAATTCTGGCTTGAGCATCACCGGGGAAATCTGTCACAATCGCTTGCCACTGTTTTAATGCCTCTTCTGGTGGCGCATAAAGCTCATAAATACGAGCCTTACCATATCTTGCTTGTGTATCCTCAGGCCAGCGATGAATAATACGATCAAAGCTCTGTTCAGCCTGTTTAAGTTCGCCTTGTTTCTCAAGATAGAGGGCAAAACTGACCGCCACCTTAAGGTCATCAGGAAAATTTTTAGCCACGGTTTTCCACTGTTGCATCGCTTCTGTATCATGGCCCTGTTTTTGAGCAATGCGCGCCAGATAGAGATGGGGACGAGGATCTTTGAAATCAAGCGCAGCAATTTTTTTAAAAGCATCTTTTGCTTCATCTAAACGATCCAGTCTCTCTAGAAGAACCGCTTCGCCTTGTCGTGCCTGACGATTTTCAGGTGCTTTTTTTAAAATACTTTGCCAATATTGCAATGCCTGTTGAAGGTTCCCTCGTTTTTGGCTGATCTGTGCTAGATGGGCTTCTATTTTGATATTTTTGGGCCAAACAGCCAAAATTTTGCTTAACTCAGACTCCGCTTCTTTCAGACGCCCTGAGCGCTCTAAAAAACGCACAGCACCCCACCTGGCACGAAGAGAAGCCCCCTTTTGAGAACGGTCATCTTTTATCATGAGATATCCAACCCCTAAATTTTTGCAACCTGATCAATGGATTCCATAACAAGACCTTTATTATTTTACTAAAGAAAACAACCTGTTTTAAGATACGAAATCGAATCGCATCTCCTCTTAAACGTTATGCAATTCGATTAAATATTTGTTATCGGTAATGCGATGGCCGTATCGCAATGAGTTTTATGCCCATTAACCTGGCTTTGTGGGACAGGCCTGGATTCCTTATCTGCCGCTATAAACGTATCTGTTTTGATAACCTGATTACTTTCTTTGGTCTGGCTCTCATCGTGAACCGGTACAATGGAGATTTTCTTAAAGCGCTTGTCCGATCCTTTATGGCGTATATCTGAGATCAATCCCAGTTTTTTTAACGGGAGCGCCAATCATAGCAACTGCGGAGATCTAATCCGTGTCGTTCAGCATAACTCTTAATCGTCCCCCCTTCTCGATCTATGCAGAGCATATGTTCTAACCAATATTGCTGCTTTTCTGTGAGTTGACGAGACTGCTTCGAATCTTTGGACATGCCATCCTCCTATTGAATCTTTGATGATGGCATGAGTATGCTTTAAAAAATCAGCTTTGAGAACCATGGGGAGAAATTGACGTTTACTTTTAAACTCTTCTGTGTATGTAGTCGTTTGACGTTTTGTACTCATTTCAATACACCTTGTTCATTTTTTGATTTGGTTTAAGAATACTCGTTTTTTTGTGTCTGGAAAAGTATAGCCACTTCAATCGATGGCCCTGATGATCTGCCTCAAGGCTATGAGCACCAACTCACCGGTATTGCAGGTGGAATCCGTCATGATTCAGACCTTACATAGCGACACGATACGATTGATTACAACCTGTTCGACCCCTCACCAATGATTCCGACGAACAAGCGAAATTTATCACCAAGATAACGCCAATACCCCGGCTTGGGGAACTGTCTGATTTGAATCTGAACAAATAATTTGTTAGTATACGAACAATTCGTATGCGAATATGTTTCTAAATTTACCCATTGCATATCTTCTTCGGGCCATCAGGAGGGAATCTACAGAGTGTGCGGTATATGCGGTGAAATCCGATGGGATGATCAAAAGGTTGAACGGACTGCGATTGAAAAAATGATGGTGGTCATGAGGTCCCGCGGTCCCGAGGGTAGTGGATTTCACAGGGTGAGCGATAGATTGGTTTTCGGTCATAGGCGACTGAAGATCATGGATCTGTCAGAAGATTCCCATCAACCAATGTTGGATGATGAATTGGGTTTGGGAGTAGTCTTCAACGGCGCTATTTACAACTATCCTGAGCTACGCAGAGAGTTGCTCGATCTCGGTTATAACTTCTTCTCCACCGGTGACACGGAAGTACTACTCAAAGCTTATCATGCCTGGGGAAAACAGTTCGTACACCGCTTAAAAGGGATGTTCGCCTTCGCTCTGTGGGAAAAGCGCAGCGGGAAAACCTTGCTGGTCCGGGATCGTCTTGGCATCAAACCGTTTTATTACACCAAGCACGACAAAGGGATGCGTTTCGCCTCCAGCCTGCCCGCTATACTGGCGGCGGGGAATGTGGACACGGCCATCGATCCAGTGGCGCTGCACCATTACATGACCTTTCATGCCGTGGTCCCGACTCCCCATACGATCCTTAAGGGGGTACGCAAGATCCCACCGGCCACTATGGTCACCGTGGACAGTTCAGGCCGTTGGGAGGAAGAAATCTATTGGGATCTGACCTTCGACGATCCCGATCATCCCGAACCTATGGATGAATTCCATTGGCAGGAGACCTTGCTGACTAAACTACGTGAGGCCATTTCCCGACGTATGGTGGCCGATGTTCCGGTGGGTGTGTTGTTGTCAGGTGGCGTGGACTCCAGTCTGGTGGTGGGCATGCTGGCGGAGGGTGGTCAGCAGGATCTGCAAACCTTCTCGGTAGGATTCGAAAGCGTCGGCGGCGAGAAGGGAGACGAGTTTCAATATTCCGACCTGATCGCCAAACATTACGGGACGAAGCATCACAAAATCCAAGTGCCGTCGAGTCTGGTACTTGAGACCCTTCCTGCCTGTATCCAAGCCATGTCCGAACCCATGGTCAGTCATGACGTGATCGGCTTTTATCTGCTCTCCAAGACTGTGGCCGAACATATCAAGGTAGTACAGAGTGGCCAAGGTGCAGATGAAGTATTTGGTGGTTATAGTTGGTATCCACCGTTAGCGGGCAGCACCAACCCTCTCGACGACTATGCCCGAGTCTTCTTCGACCGGGATCATGCCGGTATGCAACGGGTGTTGAACCCGGATCTGGTTTCAGAGGATTTTAGTAGACGGTTGGTAAACGAACATTTCTCCCGTAGAGGAGCCAATGATCCAGTGGACAAGGCGCTCCGTTTGGACTCCACAATTATGCTGGTTGACGATCCGGTCAAACGGGTGGACAACATGACCATGGCCTGGAGCCTGGAAGCCCGTGTCCCGTTTCTGGATCACGAATTGGTGGAGTTCGCCGCCAAGATCCCTTCCTCCTTAAAGATCCGTGACGGCGGCAAGTGGATTCTGAAAGAGGTGGCACGAAAGGTCATTCCTGCGGAGGTGATCGATCGCCCCAAAGGGTACTTTCCGGTTCCGGCGCTGAAATATCTCCAAGGGGACTATCTGACCATGGTTCTGGATGCGCTCCATTCTCCCCAGGCACGCAAACGGGGCCTGTTTCAGGCTGATTACCTAGACAGGCTGCTCAAAGCTCCATCGGAACATATCACCCCCTTACGCGGTTCCAAACTGTGGCAATTGGGCCTGTTGGAATTGTGGCTCCAATCCCACGGTATCAATTAAACAAACGAGGTAAATATCACCATGTCCGGACATGGTCATAGAGTCGATCCCATGGATGTGCACAAGATGGTCTCTCTCAAAAACTGGGGAGATCTACCAGAAAATCAAGCATTGGAAAAGATGCGGGACAACGCGGTGGTGGATTGCGGTTGGGGTAAACTAGCCTTCGGTCAGACCTTCTCCTGCATGGAGACCTTGGCGAAATCGGTCATCAGTGAAGATGACGCCGAGCGCAACGTGGCGCTTTACTTGCGCGATCCCCATGTGGTGTTGTCTCTGTATCCGCAAAACCTGTTTCTCGACCCATCACATACCTTTCGGTTAAAACTGAGCCGTTACCAACCCGACTCCACCCTGGTCAAGGGGAGCATGGAAATCCGTGCGCTGAAGACCAAGCAAGAGGCCAAGAAGGCCAACGCCATCTATCGGAAAAGACATATGGTTCCGCCACGCAAGTCATTCTATCTGGGCGACAACGGTGGAAAAGCCGTGCAAACCTTCATTGCTCTGAACAAGCGAAGCAGACAGGTGATGGGACAGGTGATGGCAGTGGATCATGTCGCCGCATTCAACGATCCCGATAACGGGTGCAGCCTCTGGGCATTGGCGGTTGATCCACAGGCATCGGTACCTGGTGTAGGCAAGTCTCTGGTACACCATGTGATCGAATACTTCCGCAACCTTGACCGATCGTTTCTGGATCTGTCGGTGATGCACGACAATATGAATGCGATTCGGCTCTATCGGAAGTTGGGCTTCGAACGGGTTGCGGTCTATTGCCTGAAGAATAAAAACCCCATCAACGAGCCCCTTTTCACCGGTGAGGATCCACCTGAAGAGTTGAATATCTACGCTCGTATCATCATCGACGAGGCACGAAGAAGGGGTATCGGGGTCGATATCTGTAATGCTTCCATGGGGCTGTTCAATCTCTCGTTCGGAGGCCGTACCATCAAGTGCTGGGAGTCCTTGAGCGAACTGACCCCCGCCACCACCATGAGCATTTGTGATCGTAAGGATATCACCCGTGAAATCCTGCTAAAAGCAGGCTTTCAGGTTCCAGCGCAACGAATTGCCGCAGACAAAAAAGGTAATGAAGCCTTTTTGGCCGAGCATCAACGTATCGTGGTCAAACCGGCCCGTGGGGAGCAAGGCCAGGGGATCAGCGTCGATATCAGCAGCAAAAAGGAACTGGCGACCGCAATTCGTAGAGCCCGTCAGTACAGTTCACAGGTGATTCTGGAGAAGTTGGCCTTAGGGGAGGATCTCAGAATCATCGTTATCGATTACCAAGTCGTTGCAGCGGCGGTCCGCCGTCCTGCTTCTATCCAGGGAGACGGTATACAGACCATCCGCCAATTGATTCGTAAACAATCCCGCCGCCGGGAGGCCGCTACTCATGGAGAAAGCAAGATTCCCATTGATCGGGAGACAAAACGTTGTATAGAGAAGGCCGGTTACGGAATGGACGATATACTGCGGGAAGGGGTGGTTCTGCCAGTACGCAAGACTGCTAACCTCCACACCGGCGGTACCATCCACGATGTCACTGATCAACTGCATCCCAAACTGATCAAGGCTGCCGAGGCCACGGCCAAAGCCCTTGAAATTCCGGTAACGGGCCTGGATTTCATCGTCGGATCGGTCAGTGAGGAGGATTATGTCATCATCGAGGCCAATGAGCGTCCCGGCCTTGCCAATCATGAACCCCAACCCACAGCGGAACGGTTCATCGATCTGTTGTTTCCACGCACGAAATTGTCAACCAACAGGCGACATAAATAACTAGCTTGTCAACCGAGAGAAGCCAGCGACCGAAATGTGACTTCAATGACCGATGATGATCAACTACAGGTTTTGACTTTCGAACTGGTGGATGAAACCTTTGCCATTGAGATCACCCATGTCGGCGAAGTATTGGAACTGACCCCCGTTACCCATGCCCCCCATACGGAAGAGTATCTCATGGGGGTGATCAATCTTCGTGGGGCGGTGGTGCCGGTGGTTGATTTATCGGTGAAGTTCGGTTTGTCATCGGGGGAGCGCACGGTGGACACAGGTGTTATCATCGTTGAGGTGGTCAATGCCGACGAGGAGTCGCTCACCTGGGTGGTGAAGGTTGATCGGGTCAAGGAGGTCATGCAGTTGGATCGCGCCGGCATCGAACCGCCGCCTAGGATCGGCACCAGTCTCGATACAGATAACATCATGGGTCTGAGTAAACAGGGAGACCAGTTCATCATCCTGCTGGCTATGGATCGATCGAATCTTCACCAACGACTTACTCCATTAACCCTTACTCCAACAGACAACCGATAGTTGACAATGAAAAACCTGAAGTTCGACCGTGCCTATCTGAAAGAGACCTTGAACGCCTTGCTGGAGATTCCCAGCCCCACCGGCATGACCGATGGTGTCGTCCATCATATATCCCAACGCCTGCAATCTCTTGATATTCCGGTCGAGTTAACCCGAAGAGGCGCTATAAGGGCGACGTTGAAGGGGCGTCATCAACAACCTGACAAAGCGGTGGTCGCGCATCTGGATACCCTGGGGGCATTGGTCAAGCGGTTGAAAGACAACGGGCGGGTCGCCATCGCTCCAATAGGGCACTGGGCAGCCCGTTTCGCCGAGGGGGCGCGGGTCACCATATTCTGTGATGACGACCACAGTTACCGTGGAGTGATTCTTCCTCTCAAAGCATCTGGGCACGCCTATAACGAAGAGGTCGATACCCAACCCTGTAATTGGCCCAATTTGGAAATTCGTATAGATACCCGCTGCCGGTCAGTTGAAGATTTGTTCCGCTTGGGTATCAAAGTAGGTGACCATGTGGCGGTGGATCCGGTACCGGAGTTCAACGAAAACGGTTACATTAATGCGCGCCATCTAGATGACAAGGCCGGTGTGGCGGCTGTCATGACTGCAATCAAAGCCATACGAGATGCCGGATTGGTGCCTGATGTGGACTGTCATGCCCTTTTTACTCTGTCGGAAGAGACCGGAACTGGTGCCTCAAGCGTCTTGCATCAGGATGTGGCAGAAATGGTAGCGGTGGATAATGGGGTCATTGCACCCGATCAGAACACCAGTGAATATGGGGCGACCATCGCTATGCAGGATGCCAGTGGTCTTTTTGATTGGCATTTGACCCGACATTTACTGAAGCTGTGCAGTCAACACCGTATCCGCCATCGTCGGGATGTGTTTACTTTTTATCGGAGCGATGCCGCTGCCGCTTTGGAGGCCGGTAACGATATCCGTACAGCATTGGTATGCTTTGGACTTGACGGCTCCCATGGTTGGGAGCGCACCCATATCAAATCGTTGGAAGCCGTTGCACAGTTATTGGCCGCTTATATGTTGAGTTCTCCGGTATTCACGAGAGACAAGCAGGAACTAGGTGCGGTTGAAGGGTTCCCAAAGAACCAAGTTCCAGAAGATGGTTATGAAGTGGATTAAATAGAGTGTATCCTGAAATCTGGGTTGACGCTACAAAAAGGATGCAATGATTTTCAGTGAATCTTGACTAAAAATATGTTAAGTTTAAAGTATTGAGTTTCTCTATTTGGTTCAACGCAGCAGCCTGAATACAGATAAAAATCTGTAAAACATCCTTGAAGTGATCTCAATTGCTTGTAGAGGACAAGTGCTTTTCGTTCGACATCTCAAGCATTTGAGGGGTAATCCATTTCTTTTCAAGAACGGGTATCAAGGAGCGATTCTATTTTGGCTTGATATGGAGTTTAAGAGATTGAACAGACTACATCATCTTTTATCTGTATTTCTATCAAAACATCAATCAACATTGTTACCAATTTTATCCCACCCTGGATGTAAAAAAAGTAACAAGAAAACTCCACAGACCAAAGCCTATCCTCCTGCTGATCTACCGATCATGCAACTCGAACCGAGATATATGTTCGATGCAGCCGGTGTTATAACCGCGCTTGCCGTAGATATTGCAAACGAGCAACCCGTTGATATCACTCAAGATGATCTCCCTTCTATATCATCCTCTTCTGAAAATGATCACCGTTCTGAAGATCTGATACAGGCGCTGGATATTATCGATTATCTGCAAGATATCCACGCCTTGGGCCAACCCTCTGCCACCGTCTCAGCTCTAGAAGGCCCTGCACGCGAAATTGTTATTATTGACAGCCAGGTTGATGGTGAATCGCGTCTCTTAGGAGCGCTGCTCTCCACAGCAGATGCCTATGTTCTGGATGAGAATCGCAGTGCTGTAAAGCAGATTTCCTCAATTTTATCCCTCTACGCTGATCTGGATGCACTCCATATTATCTCCCATGGTGGAGAAGGATACCTCTCCTTAGGAGAAGAGAAACTCTCTTTAGAATCTCTCGATACCTATAATAACGACCTGGCAATCTGGGGCAATGCCCTCTCCTCTGAAGGAGATATTCTTCTTTACGCATGTGAGGTTGCCGATGATGGCGATGATGATTTCCTAAAAGCCATTGCAGAGGCCACAGGTGCAGACATTGCCGCCTCCACAGATATTACAGGCGATACCATCGCTGGCGGTGACTGGATTCTTGAGGCGGAGTTTGGTGATATTGAATCCGATGCATGGCATGTCTACGATATTCAGGCGCTGCAAAATGAAGAGCAGAATGCCGCGACGGATATTAACTTTGAGATGCTGATGCTGACAGGGGGAGAAAATACAGAGCCTGCATTTAATGATGGCACCTCGACAACAATCACTGTCAATGAAGGGAGCAGTGCAACAGACATCACCTCATCCCTTGATGTCACCGATACCGATGTGGATCAAACGCTCACTTGGTCAGAAGAATCAGCACCTTCCAATGGTAGTCTATCCATCTCTGGTACAGCCAGTACCGGCTCTACAGGAACAAATAATGCCACACCCGGTACAGCAACCTACACCCCCACTGCCAATGTCAGTGGATCAGATAGCTTTCAGGTTACGGTGACGGACTCTGAAGGGGCCACGGATACCATCACCATCAATGCCACCATCACAGATGTTAATCCCGACATTGGTGATGAATCATTCTCTGTCAGCACGACAGCCTCTGCGGGTACGGCAGTAGGAACCTTAGCCAATAGCGGCGATACCGATGGACTCAGCTTTTCAATTACAGGCGGAACAGGTCAGAGTCTGTTTGATATTAACAGCAGTTCAGGTCAAATTACGGTGGCATCTGGTGCCACTTTAAATGAGGGTTCGGTAACTTTAGATGTCTCTGTGGATGATGAAGATTCTGACTCAACCGCCGATGATACCGCAACCATCACCATTAATATCTCAGCCCCTGATACCACAGCACCTGTGGTTCAATCCATTGCCCCCTCTGGATCCCCCTCAGCATCCGATACCAGTGTCACCTTTACAGTCACCTTTGATGAGACCGCCAGTAATATTTCTACCGATGATTTTGAACTCACCAGTACCGGTACTGCCGCTGGCACCATCAGCGCAGTTAGTGCCTCCAGTGGCTCCACCGTTGATGTGACCGTCAATAGCATCACAGGTACAGGAACACTCCGTCTTGATCTAAAAGCCAGTACCGATATCGCAGATAGTTCCAGCAACAGCCCTCCTAGTGCCTTCACCAGTGGAACCACACATACCGTGGACCGGGATGCACCAACCGCTTCACTCACCGCCAGTAACGTATCCACAATGGGTGGCTCATCTTACTCTTTCACGATTGCTTTTACAGATACCAACGGCAGTATTGATGTAAGTACATTGGATAACAGCGACATCACCGTGACAGGGCCTAACAGCTATAGTTCTTCAGCCACCTTTGTATCTGTGGATACCAACTCAAACGGTACACCAAGAACCGCAACCTATTCCATCACGCCTCCCGGTGGCACCTGGGATGCCGCCGATGATGGCACCTATACCGTAACCATGAACGCTTCTCAGGTCTCTGATACCTCTAGCAATTCAGTAACGGATGGTTCTTTAGGGACGTTTTGGGTCTCTTCGAATTCACAGCCAAGCTTTACAAATCTCGATGGTGACTCGGTAGCCTGGGCCGGTGTGGGGGGCACCGTTAATTTAGATTCGGGTGGTGATGCCACCATCAGTGACAGTGACCTGGATGCCTTAAACAGCAGCAGTGGTGACTATAGTGGTGCAACGCTTACCGTACAGCGTTCAGGCACTGCTTTATCAAGTGATGTTTTTGGTTTTAGCACTTCTGGTAGTCCTAACTTCTCTGTGGATACAACCAACAGTCAACTTAAAGCCACCAATAATGGTGATGCGGTCTTTGCATCTTATACCAATACCGGAGGCGTGCTTACAATCACCTTTTCAGGCTCAGGTGTCGCAACCAATGCGCTGGTGCAAGAAGTGATTCAAAGAGTCACTTATCGCAGTGATACACCCTTTGGTAATGCAAGCATTGAATATAAGATTGATGATGGCAGTTCTTCAGTTACAGCCACTTCAACAGCCACTGTAACGGTGACCTCAAGCACCATCTATGTGACCCAATCCGCCGATGATTCGGATAACGATCTCGACGATGGCGCTTCGTTGCGTGAAGCTGCCACAATTGCCAGCAATCAGTCGGGCAATGAAACCATCGTCTTTGATAGCTCGCTTGCCAGTCAAACAATTACCCTGTCGGGTTCGTCACTCTCTCTGGAATCTGACCTCTCTTTTGATTCTGACGCAGCATCAGGCATAACCATTACTGGTGAAACTCTCACCTTAGCAGGTGGCATAACCTGGTCTAATGGTGCGGGTGACAGTGCAACAGTGGGTTCATCAATCGCTCAAGATACGAGTGCGACAGGGTCGATCACCAAGACCGGTGCGGGAACACTGATTCTCTCAGGCACCAATACCTACAGCGGTGGCGCAACCATCAGTGCAGGAACACTCCAGGGGAATTCAAACAGCCTTCCCGGTGATATTGAGAATAACGGCACCCTTATTTTTGATCAAAACAGCAGTGGAACCTTCTCAGGAAGCATCTCAGGAACAGGTGCACTCACAAGTATAGGCTCAAGCACCCTTACAATCTCAGGTTCCAACAGTTATACAGGTCTAACAACCATCAGTGCAGGAAAACTGATTGCAACGAATGATAACGCTTTAGGCAGTACAGATGCAGGGACAACCATTGCCAGTGGTGCCACACTTCAGGCGGATAACATGTCCACCGCTGAAACCTTTACCGTTTCAGGCCCCGGTAAATCAAATGGTGGCGCACTGAGAGTCTTTAATGGCGCAACCACACTGAGTGGCAACATTACTTTGGATGGCGATGCCTCATTCTATGCTGGCAGTAACACCTCATTATCACTTACCTCGGTCATCAGCGGTGCTTTTGGTATCAACAAAACCGGTAATGGTACTATCTCCTTTGCCGGTGACAATACCTATACAGGCGAGACAACCGTCAGTTCAGGCACACTTGAAATCTCCCATAGTTCAGCGCTAGGAACGACCGATGGTGCAACCACCGTCGCAAGTGGTGCCACACTTAAGCTGGGAACGGGACTTACAATCTCTGAGAACTTAACCATCTCAGGAACAGGATATTCCTCAGCGGGCGTCTTAAACATGACGGGCAGTGGTACATCCACAGTGAGTGGAACGGTCTCTTTAGCCGCAGACAGCACAATAAACACAGGTTCGGGCTCAACATTAAATGTCACGGGTCAGGTGAGTGGAAACTTTGCACTGACAAAAAATGGGGCAGGAACACTGACCCTTGAAAATACCAGCAACAGTTCAGCAACCGGAGATATCTCGGTTGAAAGTGGTACGCTTGAGGTCGCCTCCGATAGCGCGCTGACTGGTGGAACGCTCACGCTTAATGGGGGGACGTTAAGTGTAACCGGCAGCACAACAGTTGATAATGCGGTTGTGATAGGCTCTTCGAATGGTACCGTTGAGACAACAGCCGATGTCACCGCATCCGGCGTATTCTCAGGATCTGGCAGTCTAACCAAAGTAGGTACAGGCACACTAACCCTCTCAGGCTCCAACAGCTACGAAGGTGGAACAACCATCAGTGCAGGAAAACTGGTGGCTGCACATAACGATAGCCTTGGCACTGGATCAGCGACTCTGGAGGCCGCAACACTCGGACTCTCGGGCTCAACAACATCAATCGGTAATGCCATTACCTTAAGTGGCAATGGAACCTTTGACGCGGCGACAGACACAACCCTTTCAGGTGTCATCTCAGATGGAAGCGGATCGTTCTCTCTTACAAAAACAGGCGCATCCACACTCACGCTTTCAGGCACCAACAGCTACGACGGTGGCACAACCATCAGTGCAGGAACACTCCAGGTTACCGCAGAGAGCCTTCCCGGTGATGTCGTTAATAACAGCACACTGATCTTTGCTCAAGAGAGTAACGGAACTTACTCAGGTAGCATCTCAGGAACAGGTGCGCTCATCAGTAGTGGATCAAACACCCTTACAATCTCTGGTTCCAACAGCTATACAGGTCTGACAACCATCAGTGCAGGAAAACTGATTGCAACAAACGATAACGCTTTAGGCAGCACAGATGCAGGGACAACCATTGCCAGTGGTGCCACACTTCAGGCGGATAACATCTCAACCGCTGAAACCTTTACCGTTTCAGGCCCCGGTAAATCAAATGGTGGCGCCCTGAGAGTCTTTAATGGCGCCACCACGCTGAGTGGCGACATCACTTTGGGTGCCGATGCCTCATTCTATGCAGGCAGTAATACCTCATTATCACTTACCTCGGTCATCAGCGGCGCTTTTGGTATCAACAAAACCGGTAATGGTACTATCTCCTTTGCCGGTGACAATACCTATACAGGCGAGACAACCGTCAGTTCAGGCACACTTGAAATCTCCCATAGTTCAGCGCTAGGAACGACCGATGGTGCAACCACCGTCGCAAGTGGTGCCACACTTAAGCTGGGAACGGGACTTACAATCTCTGAGAACTTAACCATCTCAGGAACAGGATATTCCTCAGCGGGTGCCTTAAACATGACGGGCAGTGGCTCATCCACAGTGAGCGGAACGGTCTCTTTAGCCGCAGACAGCACAATAAACACAGGTTCTGGCTCAACATTAAATGTCACGGGTCAGGTGAGTGGAAACTTTGCACTGACAAAAAATGGTGCAGGAACACTGACCCTTGAAAATACCAACAACAGTTCAGCAACCGGAGATATCTCGGTTGAGAGTGGTACGCTTGAGGTCGTCTCCGATAGCGCGCTGACTGGAGGAACACTCACGCTTAATGGCGGAGCTTTAAGCGTCACCGGAAACACAACAGTTGATAATGCGGTTGTGATAGGCTCTTCGAATGGTACCGTTGAGACAACAGCCGATGTCACCGCATCTGGCGTATTCTCAGGATCTGGTAGTCTAACCAAAGTAGGTACAGGCACACTAACCCTCTCAGGCTCCAACAGCTACGAAGGTGGAACAACCATCAGTGCAGGAAAACTGGTGGCTGCACATAACGATAGCCTTGGCACTGGATCAGCGACTCTGGGGGCCGCAACACTCGGACTCTCGGGCTCAACAACATCAATCGGTAATGCCATTACCTTAAGTGGCAATGGAACCTTTGACGCGGCGACAGACACAACCCTTTCAGGTGTCATCTCAGATGGAAGCGGATCGTTCTCTCTTACAAAAACAGGCGCATCCACACTCACGCTTTCGGGCACCAACAGCTACGACGGTGGCACAACCATCAGTGCAGGAACACTCCAGGTTACCGTCGATAGCCTTCCCGGTGATGTCGTTAATAACAGCACACTGATCTTTGCTCAAGAGAGTAACGGAACTTACTCAGGTAGCATCTCAGGAACAGGTGCGCTCATCAGTAGTGGATCAAACACCCTTACAATCTCTGGTTCCAACAGTTATGAAGGTCTGACAACCATCAGTGCAGGAAAACTGATTGCAACAAACGATAACGCTTTAGGAAGCACAGATGCAGGGACGACCATTGCCAGTGGTGCCACACTTCAGGCGGATAACATCTCAACCGCTGAAACCTTTACCGTTTCAGGCCCCGGTAAATCAAATGG
>JBQGBW010000086.1:0-17035 GCA_052043475.1 Magnetococcales bacterium HHB-1 | reverse complement strand
TGGGGATGGGTCTGGGAAGGGGGGCACCCCCTTCCCAGCCTAGGGGGTATGGGGGAGCGGAGCGTCCCCCATGGAGTAGCGCCTCTGGCGCTGCTCTAAACAAGAGTCACGCGACCGTAAACTTTAAATAATCATCTCACCATAGTGAGTAACCAGATAATTTCCTCTAACTAACTTTTTACTTCTGCAAAAGTGCCATGAGTCGAAGCCTTTCTCATGGCGTAGTGTCCTGACCTACTCTAAATAGAAGCCACTTTAAATAATCATCTCACCATAGTGAGTAGCCAGATAAGATTTTCTCTAACTAACTTTTATCTCCTGCAAAAGTGCCATGAGTCAAAGTCTTTCTCATAGCGTAGTGTCACTGGCCTACTCTAAATAGGAGTCACTTTAAATAATCATCTCACCATCGTGCGTAGCTAAAGGCTTTTTCTAAACTAATATTTTTCTGAAACGTCGAAGTCTCTCTCATGTGCTACTATCAAAACAAGAGTCACGCGGTCATAGATTTTAAATAATCATTTCTCTATAGAGAGTAGCCAACATCGTCCCCTATCCTACATGGTCTAGCTATCACAGATCCTTCCAGCCCTCATCGCATTATGAAAAAGCTTCCGGGTACCGCCCTGGCGATTTAGCTCTGCATGGATGATAAGCGGCTACTGTCTTTGCCAACAAAATTAGAGTGGCTTTATCTCTCGAAAATATAGTTTCAGCTACCGTCTTTGCTTATCAGCTAAAATTGCTGATATTCGGCTATGGCCTGGCTTAAAAAATTAATATTTCAAAATTCCAAATCGGGGGAGAAGCCAACCTTTGTCTGACAAAAAATAATCACTGTCCGACAAGAAATATTTTTGTCAGACACTCGCTCTCCCTCAACGTTTCACATGAAACATATTTAACTATAACGAAAAGTACTAGTCCTCCCTCCCCATGTTTCACGTGAAACCTACTTCCCAATACAGAATGTGGAGAAGATTTCTCCTAAAAGATCTTCTTGGTCCACTTCGCCGGTTAATCTTCCTAATGATGTTAGAGCCGAACGCAGCGTTATCGCAATAATTTCCCCTGGCCGATCCGACTGAATGAGGCTTACACCCTCCTCAAGATTTTGCACAGCACTTTTGAGTTCCTGTTGCTGTCTTTGCGATACAATCAGATTGTCATCGGAGCTATCAAAATGGTTTCCTAGATAATCTGACAGCTTGTTCTTAAGTTCTTTAATGCCTTTCTCTTTTTTGCATGATATAAAAACAGTTTGTTCGGGATGGGGCGTTGGCGTGTGCAGTATTGACGAAGAAATAGAGGGGATATCACTCTTATTCCAAACGAGGAAATAGGGCTTGTTGGAGATTTTATCGATAATTGCTCTGTCTTCTTCAAGGAGGCCGATGTGTGATTCTGCAACGAAGAGCGTGATATCGGCAGTGGCAATTTTTTCTTCAGCCCAAAGTATCCCTTCTTTCTCCACAGTCTCATCAGTTTCTCTTAAGCCGGCGGTATCAACCAGTGTTATGGGAAATCCTTCTAGTTCCCACTCATTCTCTTTAAAGTCACGGGTTGTGCCGGGAACTTCTGTGACAATGGCTTTCTTCTGACCTAAAAACGCATTAAAAAGACTTGATTTTCCCACATTTGGCCTGCCAGCAAGGACAATTTCGACGCCTTTAAAGAGGGCACGGTTTGTGGAAAAGTTTAATAGAATATTATTTATAGATCCTATAGATAGGACAATTTTATCCAATAGAATATTATGCTCATCCGGGGATATCTCTTCATCAGAGAAGTCGAGTGCGGCTTCCAGATGGGCAAGAACATCTAATATATTATGTTTTATCTTTTCAATGCGTTCAGAGAGCCCGCCAGAGAGGTTTCGGCTGGCGACTTGGGCAGCGCGGAATGTTTTGGCTTCGATCAAAGACATGAGCGATTCTGCTTGAATCAGATCCATCTTACCATGGATAAAAGCACGTCTGGAGAACTCCCCAGGTTCGGCTTGACGCAGGCCGCATAGTATCAATTCTTGGAAGATTTTCTCTAAGAGGGCAGGGGAGCCATGGGGGAATATTTCCATCTGATCTTCTCCGGTAAAGGAGTGCGGCTTAGGAAAAAAAGTAACCAAAACCTGATCTATGGAATAAGAATTGTTACGATTATTGATTGTAAGAAGGTGGGTTTTGCGGGGCGTATCATAAAAAAGCTGGGCGGCTAAAGGAGTTCCTTTAAGGGTTCTTAGGAGGGGGATTACAAAAGTGAGCAGGTTCTCTCCAGAGAGTCTTAAACCAGCGATTGCAGAGCGTCCTGGTGGGGTTGCTAAGGCGAATATGGGATCGGATTGGAGGGAGAGATTTTTATCCATGGTATTGTTTTTTTCTAAAGAGATAATAGAAATAAAAAAAGCCCTAGGGGTGATCCTAGGGCGATTTTTTGTGGTGTCAATGTTCTTCTTTGTTATCTATATTTATCTATTGGCTATGCTTCATAATGTAGCTCTGTTGTGCGATGGAGAGCACATTATTGACAAACCAGTAGAGCACCAGACCAGCGGGAAAGGTGAGGAACATCACTGTGAACAGCACAGGGAGGAACATCATCACTTTGGCTTGAATGGGGTCTGAGGGGGCTGGATTTAGTTTGTTCTGCAGGAACATTGAGGCGCCCATAAGAATGGGAAGAACATAGAATGGATCTTGAACCGAGAGGTCGTTGATCCAGAAAATGAATGGGGAGTGGCGCATCTCGATGGATAAAAAGAGCACCTTATAGAGGGCGAAGAAGACAGGAATCTGTACCAGCATGGGGAGGCATCCACCAAGGGGATTTACCTTATTATCCTGGTAGAGCTTCATCATCTCCTGGTTGAGGCGCTGTTTATCACTGCCATAGAGTTTTTTAAGCTCCTCCACCTTGGGCTGGAGTCGTTTCATCGCGCCCATGGAGCGATAACTTTTATTTGCCAGCGGGAAGAAGAGCAGCTTAATTACGACGGTCAGAATGATAATCGACCAACCAAAGTTACCAAAGATATCGTAGAAGAAGAGCAGGGTGATCACCAGAGGATGGGCTAAGAAGTGAAACCAGCCATAATCGATGGCGCGATCTAAGAAGAGTCCTTGATCCTCTAAGGTTCTTACCTCTTTAGGGCCGATAAACATGCGCACATCGGCGCTCTTCTCTTCGTTTGCTGCGATGGTGATCTTTGCGCCCACCTCACCGATACGATACGCCTGGCGGTCATAATCTAAGTAGAAATTTTTCTCAACCTTAGGGTTATCGGGGATAATGGCGGCGAGGAAATATTTATCAGAGAAACCGATCCAGCCATTTCTTCCGCGCTGGCGGATGTCCTTCTCCCGGAGTTCCTCATACTCATATTGAAAACGCTCATCCTCCAAGAAAGCCATTGGACCTTGGAAATCTGCAATCGCCATGGCATGGGTATCTAAGGGGGGAGGGATGCGTTTAAATTGGGCATAGGGGTGGATATCGATGGGGGTTTTGCTGTTGTTCTTTACCGTATCTTTGATATGAATCAGATAGCCTTCAGGGCTTAGGATAATCTCTTTTTTAAAGATCAATCCGTTTTGATTATCCCACTCCAGTTGAACGCCGTTCTCTCCCAGGGTTGGATCGGTGACCACTTTCCAGAGGCTCTCTCTATCGGGGCCCTTCACACCGACCGGGAGGATATAGCCGGTTTCGGAGAAGAAGAAATTTTGTGTGGTATCATTTAGAAAGAGGATCGGCGCGCCCTCTTCGCCCTGCTTATCCCTGTGCTTAAAAAAGCGAATACTGGATAGGCGGGCCCCTTTTAAGGTGATTTTTCCCTCAAGCATCTCATTGGAAAAAGTAGCTGTCGGACCAGTCTCTGAGGTGTGGGTTAGACGAACATCAGAGGGGAGCGTTTTGACCGTCTTTCCTGGGCTATCTCCGGGTACAGTCGTGGTACTGCCTGGTGTTGAGTTGGTGAGTTCAGCTTCCACCTGGGTCTCTTCAGGCATCGGAGGGAAGTAGGTTGACATGTACCATTGATAGAAAAGGAGTACAATAAAAGATAAGCTGATAGCCAGAAGGGTTCGGCGGTCCATGGAAAAATCCTATGTTTTTGATCAAAAGATGGGGTGGTTTTTAAAGCGTTAAAAAATCAGGGTACGGGATCGATGCCGCCGGGATGAAAAGGGTGACATCTAAAAATTCTCCGTATAGCTAGAGCACCCCCTTTAAAGGGGCCATATTTACTGATGGCCTCAAAAGCGTACTCAGAGCAGGTGGGATAGAAACGGCAACGAGGAGGAAGAAGCGGTGAGATCACAAGTTGATAGCCCCGAATCAGGAAGAGAAATATTTTTTTTAAAATGTTCATTTCTGACGTTTTAAAGTAGGGGGTGAAAAAGTTTTCTCAGGCTTTGGCGCAGATGGTCATTATCTGGATGGGCCGCCCTTGGACGGGCGATAAGAACCAGATCAAAATTGTTTTTCAGTTGCGACTGATGCAGACGGAAGAACTCTCTTGCCAGACGTTTTATGCGGTTTCTTACCACAGCATTTCCCACACGTCGGCTCACCGTAAGACCGATTCGGCTTAAATGGTGTGAACTGGGTGTGGAGAAGAGAATAAAGTATGGATTGATTCTTTTTTTCCCACGCGAGATCGTCTGACGGAACATTGGCGATTTAAGGAGGCGATGCGCTTTGGGAAAACATTGAGGTGCTTTAAATTTTTTTTTATCATAAAGATGACGCGGCTTGGAAGCAGAGTTTCTAGTCGCGTTTTTTTTTTCAGGAAAAATTTCAGATGATGATTTGAGCATGTAAAATATCTTGCCTGAGAAATTTAAGAGAAGGAGAATATCCGCTCCCTCTCCATAAGGCTTTTATCATTTAAACGGCCAGACGGGCACGGCCCTTGCGGCGACGGCTAGAGAGTACTTTGCGGCCTGATTTTGTGCGCATGCGCACGCGAAAACCATGGGTCCGTTTACGGCGGGTTGTGCTGGGCTGGTAGGTTCTCTTCATGAGAGGATCTCCTCTTTGTTTCTATTCTATAAGTGTGATAATCATGGGATCGATAAAGTTTAAGAGAGGCCTCTATCGTGATTAAAGATATCCACCTCATTTATAATGCAACTTAAGGCCAAAGGTCGAACCGAAAAAATGTTGCAGTATGCTTAAAATATACGATTAAGGATTTTTATCATAGGATTTCTATCGTCCAGGTCAACCCCGCATGTCACTTAAAGGATAAAAAAATCGCATTCATTGGCTGTTTGCTGGGGCAAGAATGCGCTATGATAGGGAGGCTGTGGGCGATTTTTTTTGAATTTTTATTTCAAGAAAAATTTCAAGCATTTTTTTTGATCAAACCATTTTTTTTGAATTAAACGATCTTTTAAAAAGGCAAACGATCTTTTAAAAAAGGTGGCGTAGGGGAGCGGGGCGTTCTCCTTCAAAATTAAGATTTAAGCGAGTTCATTGGGTTATGGATGATTTGTGGAAAAACGTTCTAGAGGTTGTTCGTGATCAGGTCTCTGCTCAGGTATTTGAGAGTTCCTTAGAACCCCTCAAAGTCTCTAAAAGAGAACCAGATTCCGATAAAATGGAGATTTTGGTCTGGAACAATTTTGTTCTCCAGTGGGTTCGTTCTCGCTACCATACCATCCTCGAAGAGGCCGCCGCCTCTGAAATGGGCCGACCCGTTGAGGTGACGTATCGCATCGATGCATCCGCCTTTCCTGATCTCGGCAAGAAGGTTGAAAAAAAGGTGGAAGTCGAAGCGGTGGAGCCCACGGAAGAGGAGAAGATTCAAAGTTGGCAGGAGACCGGTCTCGATGATCGCTATACCTTCGAGAACTATGTGGTGGGGGGGTGTAATCAGTTTGTTAATGCCGCTGCCGAAAGGGTCGCAGAGATGCCTGCAAAGGCGTACAATCCACTCTTTATCTATGGCGGTGTCGGTTTAGGAAAGAGTCATATCATCCAGGCGATTGGGCATCGCGTCTTTAAACAGAGAACGGATCTTAAAGTGCTCTATATCTCCTCAGAGCGCTTTACAACCAAGTTGATTGACTCCATCCGTTATAATAAAATTCACCACTTCAAAGAAGATTTCCGTTCGGTGGATATTCTTATCATCGACGACATCCAGTTTATCGCCGGCAAAAAAGCGACCCAGGAGGAGATTTTTCACACCTTCAATGCCCTCTATGAGAGCAAAAAACAGATTATCATGGCCTCGGATCAGTTGCCCTCAAAAATTGAAGCGTTGCAGGAGCGTTTAAGCTCTCGCTTCTCCATGGGTCTGGTTGCAGATATCTCTCCCCCTGATCTGGAAACAAGGGTGGCGATCCTTAAGAAAAAAGCCTCCTCAGAAGGTTTGGAGTTGATGGATGATGTCGCCTTTTTTCTGGCCAAGGCGGTGCGCTCCAATGTCCGGGAACTTGAAGGCGCTCTGATTAAAGTCTCCGCCTACGCCTCTCTTACAGAGCAGAGCGTCAGCTTAGGATTGGTTAAAGAAGCGCTTAAAGGTCAGCTTCCTGAACTGGACTCATTGCAACAGAAAAAAGCTTTTGGTGCCGAAGAGATCCTTAAAATGGTCTCCGATTACTATAAAGTTCCCAGCAAAGATATCTGCTCAAAAGTGCGCACACGAGCGGTCTCCAGGCCTAGACAGATCTGCATGTATCTCTGCAAAACATTCACCGATCTCTCTTACGTTCAGATCGGTTATCATCTGGGAAAGAAAGATCACTCCTCGGTCGTTTATGCGGTAAAGCAGATCGAAAAAAAGATAAAAAAAGAGGCTCAGTTGAGAGAGGATGTCGAAAAACTTTCGAATATCATCAAACAGAAAGAAGCGCGTCATCACCAGCTACTCTCTCTATGAGAATCTATCTGAAAAAAATTAAAGTGATCGATGGTTCATGAAAAGCTTCTTTAAGAAGGATCTCTAAGTTTTGGGACTTTTTATGATAGAATTTAATTTTGCTTTGGGAGTTTGTTGTGGAATTTGAGATTGAGCGAGAACCTTTCCTAAAAGTGCTCGCACGGATTCAGTCTGTTGTGGAACGTCGCAATACAATGGCGATTCTTGGAAATGCACTCTTAGAAGTGGATGGCGAGATTCTTACCATTTCAGCGACCGATCTAGAGGTCTCTCTGCGCACCCGCTGTCCTGCACGGACAATGCAGGGGGGGATGCTCACTGTCTCTGCGAGAAAGCTCTATGATATCGTTAAAGAGCTCTCTGAAGATCGCATCCATATCCGCCAGGAGCCCGATGAACGACTGACCCTCACCTGTGGTACGGCACGCTTTACCTTAATGGGTCTGCCTGGCGAAGATTTTCCTGAAATCCCCTCCGCCGATGATGCATTAAAACTTACCTTGGATGCCTCAACCATCGCGGAGATGTTATCAAAAACCTTCTTTGCGATCTCCATGGATGAGACCCGTTTTAACTTAAATGGAGTCTTTCTTCAGGTGCGTCCCCAGGAGGATGATCCTCAGAGCGGGGAGGGGGGTAAGCGGGCACTGCCGCTATTGCGCATGGTCGCAACAGATACCCACCGTTTAGCGATGGTGGATCGTGATCTTCCGATTACCGATCTGGAGAGCCATGAAGTGATCATCCCCAGAAAAGCGGTGGCAGAAGCGAGAAAAATTCTTGATGAAGGGGAAGATGAGGGGGTTGAACTGATGTTGGGTGAAAACTACATTCAGTTTTCACAAACCAACCGGGTTTTGATCTCCAAACTGGTGAGCGGGCGCTATCCCAACTATCAGCGGGTCATCCCGAGTGCCAATGATAAAATTCTTACCGCAGAAAGAAAGGTTCTTCAGAGCGCCGTCCGGCGCATGGCGGTACTCTCTAACGAAAAATCACGGGGGGTCCGTTTTCAGTTGGATCGGGATCGCATTAAAATCAGTACCAACAATCCTGAGCAGGAGGCCGCTGAGGAGGAGGTTGGTGCCACCTATGATGCCGCTTCGATCAACATCGGCTTTAATGCCCGTTATCTGTTGGATCTTCTACAGGTGATCGAAGAGGATGTGATTGAGTTCCATCTGAGGGATGACTCTTCACCGGTTCTTGTTCGTGGAACAGGTAACCTCCAGAATACATTTGTTCTTATGCCCATGCGGGTGTAAAAATGATCGGTCTCAATTGATTTAAAATATGTACCTTGAGACGCTTAAGATCCAAAATTTTCGCAATATTCTTGATGAAAAAGTTGATTTTTCATCAAGACTCAATCTGATTACAGGGGATAATGGTGAGGGTAAAACCAACCTGTTAGAGGCGGTGGGTGTTTTGGCTTCGGGACGCTCTTTTCGTCGCGCCACAAGCTCTGTGATGCGTATGTTCGATCAACCCTGGTTTCGCCTTCAGGGGAATATTGCGGCGCATGGTTTAGAACATCAGTTGGTGTTTTTTGGCCAGGGAAGGCGGCAGGTGGCACAACTCAATGGCAAGGTGCTCTCCTCCCTCTCCAAGATGGGCAGTACCTTAGCAGGGATAATCTATACACCAGAGACCATCCAACTGGTTACAGGCTCTCCCCAACAGCGGCGCGCTTTTATCGATTGGGCGATCTATTTGCGTTTTGCAGGCTATGTGGAGATCGCCAGAACCTTTAAACGCGCCTTAAGATCTCGATCTATGTTGCTCAAAAAGGGGGGGCGTGATCTTCGGGAGATGGCCGCCTGGGAGAATCAACTGGCGGAGTCTGCCGCTGAAATTGTTTTTCAACGGCGCCTGATTCTCGAAGATCTTCGAGAACCGCTGATTGAGCGTTTAAAAACACTCAAGATGAAAAGTGAACATTTTCATCTTCGCTGGCGTGGGCACTTTGCCAAGGAGATTGAAAAATTTTCCGATAGAGCGCTTATTGCAGAAAATTATCAACGGCTTCTTATGCAAAATCGAGAACAGGATCAGCGTATGGGCTCAACCCGATTAGGGCCGCACTGTGATGATCTTGAATTTAAAATGGGCAGAGCCTCTCTGGCGCGCTGTGGTTCGCGGGGAGAGCAAAAACGTTTTGTTCTGGCGTTGAAATTGGCGGAGGCCGATCTTCTTCGGGAGAAGTGGCAAGAGAACCCGCTCTATATCCTTGATGACCCCGCTTCAGAACTCGATGAAGAGGGCTTGGCTGCATTGATGGATATTTTGCATGATCAAGAGGCGCAAATTTTTCTAACCGCACGCCAAAGCGAGAAAATTCCCTGGAAAGGGGAGACCTGTAACCGGTTTTTAGTTAAGGCGGGTCTGTTTCAGCCGATCCACGTTTAAATAAAAGGTCTATAAAGGGGCTTTTTATCGTGGTTTATCGCTGGAAAAAATAAGAAAGGAGTAAATTCAAAGATGCATGATGCAGAGAACGATACCCAACCCGAAGCCTCTTATGGGGCAGACAGTATTAAAGTACTTAAAGGTTTGGATGCTGTCCGCAAGAGACCGGGAATGTATATCGGGGATACCGATGATGGTACGGGATTGCACCATATGGTCTTTGAGGTGGTGGACAATGCCATTGATGAGGCGCTGGCAGGGCATTGTGATAAAATTACCGTAACCATCCATAACGATGGTTCGGTTACCGTAACCGATAACGGTCGCGGTATCCCTGTGGATATCCACCCCGAAGAGGGGCGCTCCGCTGCCGAAGTGATTATGACCGTTCTGCATGCGGGGGGGAAGTTTGACCAGAACTCCTATAAAATCTCCGGTGGTCTGCATGGGGTGGGGGTGTCGGTGGTCAATGCGTTAGCAGAGTGGCTGGAGTTGACGATTCATCGTAATGGCCAGGTGTGGAAGCAGCGCTATGAGCAGGGTGTTCCTACCAAACCGATTGAAGCGGCTGGTCCTAGCACAGGGAGCGGTACGCATGTCACTTTTTATCCCAGCCCGGAAATTTTCAGCCTCACTGAATTCTCTTTTGATATCCTCTCTCAACGACTTCGTGAACTCTCTTTTCTGAACTCTGGCGTGCGCATCGTGATCAACGATGAACGCAGCGATAAAGCACACGATTTTTTCTATGAAGGCGGTATCCGCTCCTTTGTGGAGCATCTTAATCGAAATAATACCGCCCTGTTTGAGCCGCCGATCTCATTTACCGATGATCGCGAACATGTGCGTGTGGAGATCTCCATGCAGTGGAACGACTCTTATCGTGAGAAGATCTTCTGCTTTACCAATAACATTCCTCAGCGGGATGGGGGAACGCACTTAGCGGGATTCCGTTCTGGACTCACCCGGTCGATCAATCAGTATGCCTCCTCTGAGGGGATGTTGAAAAAAGAGAAAATGAGCTTAAGCGGTGAGGATTGCCGTGAAGGTTTGACCGCCGTCATTTCTGTCAAGGTTCCTGACCCCAAATTCTCCTCTCAAACCAAAGATAAGCTGGTCTCCTCAGAGGTGCGCCAGGCGGTGGAGAATGTTCTAAGTTCTAAACTCTCCACCTTCTTTGAAGAGACGCCTGTGATCGCTAAAAAGGTGGTCTCTAAGAGTGTTGATGCGGCCACAGTTCGTGAGGCGGCGAGGCGTGCCAGAGAATTGACACGTCGTAAGAGTGCTTTAGAGATCTCCTCTCTACCAGGAAAGTTGGCGGACTGTCAAGAGCGTGACCCCGCGCTCTGTGAACTCTATCTGGTTGAGGGAGACTCGGCGGGGGGCTCTGCAAAACAGGCACGAGATCGAAAGTATCAGGCGATTCTTCCTCTGAAGGGTAAAATTCTCAATGTGGAGAAAGCACGCTTTGATAAAATGCTCTCCTCCGCTGAGGTGGGGACACTGATTACCGCTTTAGGAACCGGTATCGGTAAAGAGGAGTATGATATCGATAAGCTGCGCTATCATCGCATTATTATCATGACCGACGCCGATGTGGACGGTGCCCATATTCGAACCCTCCTGCTCACCTTCTTTTATCGCCAGTTTCCTGAGATTATCGAAAAAAACTATCTCTATATCGCACAACCGCCACTCTATCGGGTCGTAAAAGGAAAAAAAGAGTCCTACCTTAAAGATGAAGAGGCGCTCAATGCACTGCTCTTAAGACAGGGTATTGAGGGGATTACGATTGAGGTGACCGAAGGGGAGGAGTTGGCGCGTGAACGGGTGGAGGGGGTTGTGAGAAGCAGCCAGAAATTTTTCAACCACCTCTTAAGACTCTCCAGGCGTTATGACCGCATGATGTTAAGCCTGGCCTGTGAGAAGGCACGGCTTAGTCATGAGACCCTGCAGACAGAAGAAAAGTGCTTAGAGGGGGCAAAAGCTTTAAAGAATCTGTTGCGCCAGTCGGTGGAGAAACAGGATCGTATCGATACGTTTGTTGAGAAAGATCCCGATCATGAGGGGGGTTATCGCATCTGTGCGATACGTACCATTCATGGTGTACGCAATGAGACGATTATTGATCATAAACTGATGAACCACGCCGACTATCTGGAGATGGAGAAGATTGTCGCTGAGGTCTGGCCCCAGTTGGGCGAAAATCCCACACTGAAGAAAAATGAGCGTGTTGAGGAGATCCACAGTTTAAGTGATCTGATTGAGCGGGTGATGGCTGAAGGGCGACGGGGACAGAACTTCCAGCGCTATAAAGGATTGGGTGAGATGAACCCTGAACAGCTCTGGGAGACCACCATGGATCCCAGCATCCGGACACTGCTTCAGGTGCGTATCGAAGATGCCGTCTCCGCCGATGAAGTCTTCTCCACCCTGATGGGCGATGCGGTGGAGCCGCGGCGGGAGTTTATTCAGGATAATGCACTCAATGTGGTTAACCTTGATATTTAAGGATGGTGATTGTAACCTGTAAGATGATTGATCTGAAAATATCTGCCTGAAAGGTAAACCGATGCGTGTTACCGTAAAAAACGCGATGATTCAGTTGGAAGGAGATCTAAGCATTGATGATGCGCATGCGCTGCATCAATCATTGCTCCATCTTAAGAAGAGCGGTGTAAGGCAGGTTGTCTTTCACTTAGAGGGGGTCAGCCAGATCGATACCGCACTGCTCCAACTCCTTCTTGTCGCCAAACGCTCCTTTGAGGCGTCGGAGCAGGAGATTCTTTTTCGATATCCTTCTTCAGCCTTTCTGCAGGAGAATAAGCGGTTAGGGAATCTTCTGCCGCTATAGATCCAAAAAGATTGCGATGCGGGCTATAGGGATAAAAAAATGAGCAAAGAGAGAATATTGGTTGTCGATGATGCGCCAAGTGTCCGCTTTATTGTGCGAGAGGCACTGGCTCCCTTTAAACTGGAGATTGTTGAGGCTGGAAATGGCGCTGAAGCTTTAAGACGCTTTCAGGAGGGTGTCGAAGCGGGGAAGGCATTCCGGATGGTGATCACAGACCTTAACATGCCGGTTATGGATGGATTGGCGTTTATCCGTGCGCTCAGAGAAGAGGACCGAAAGGTTCCCATTCTGATGCTGACCACCGAATCTTCTAAGGATAAGGTGAAAGAGGGTAAAAAGAGCGGTGCGAATGGTTGGGCCGTTAAACCCGTTGACCTTGATCCTTTTCTTAAGGCGGTGCGTCGATTGGCGCGTCTGTAACAGGTTTTTCTAGAAGGTACCCCTTTGATTCTGGGGTGCTTTTTTTTTTATTATAATACAAAAAACAAGGATGTTTCTTCTATCCGCTTCCTGGTTGGATTTTTTGGGATAGAAAGATAAAAGAGAACGATGGAAATTTTAACCGATTTAAATGCGCTGCATGACTGGAAGAAGAGAACTTCCAAGGATTCAAGAGGTTTTGTGCCCACCATGGGGGCGCTACATCAAGGCCATCTTGCACTGTTGGCGCGGGCTAAGGCAGAGAATAAAAGAGCGGTCTGCTCGATCTTTGTTAATCCCAGCCAGTTTGGACCTCATGAAGATTTTTCCAGCTATCCCAGACCCGTGGAGGCGGATCAAAAAAAGTTGCGTGAAGCGGGCTGTGATGCTCTATTCTACCCAACACCAGAGTTGATCTATCCAGAGAATTTTCAGACAACAGTGGCTGTTGAAGCGGTTTCAAAACCGCTTTGTGGGGAAAAACGACCGGGTCATTTTCAAGGCGTTGCAACTGTGGTCACAATTTTGCTTAATCTTATACAACCGAATAGAGCTTATTTCGGTCTGAAAGATTATCAGCAGTTTATACTCATCAAACAGATGGCCGCTGATCTTCATCTGCCCGGAGAGATTATTGGTGTTAAGACCGTACGGGAAAAGGATGGTCTTGCGCTCTCCAGTCGAAACCGTTATCTGGATACGTTGCAAAGAGAGCGTGCGGTTGCCCTCTCTTTGGCCTTAAAAGAGGCGAAGGCGGCTTTTAGTGCAGGAGAACGATCTCCTAAGGTACTGGAAGCCATCGCTTTAAAGCGATTGAAGATATCAGGGATTGAGAAGATTGATTATGTCTCTCTGAGAGATGGCAGAACTTTGACACCTGTTGATCATGCGAAAACCTCCTCTGTGATGCTTATCGCGGCTTATGTGGGGAAGGCCCGATTGATCGACAACCTCTCTTTTGGATAATTTTTATAATTATACAATCTAAGTTGGTGTCTGAGATTGAAGGTCTCCTCTGGATGGTGAGGGGTTATTCACATTATAAGGAATGGAATTTACATATGTCCCTCTACAGTCCTGCACGCCCCATGCATATTGAAGAAGATGTGGATCTTATGCAACTCTTGAGTGAGAACGCGCGTAAGATTATTGGCTTTTTAGTGGTTCTTTTTATCGGTGGCTACTTTTTTTGGGGCTCACCATCAACGGTTTCTGGTGAGATGGAGAAACAGATCACAACGCAGACGCAGGAGAGATCGACTTCAACTTTACGCTATGAGCGTCTTTACGTTCCCGCATTAGAAGTGGAGTAGGTTTTTTTTCAGTGTCTCTTTAAAGGTTTTCCACTCCGCTTTGGCCAATCTTTTTTCAGGGCTATGGGCTTTGGCCAGTTGAATGGCTTTTTTGTAGTGCCAATGGGTGAGTTCAAGATCTTTATTCAGGCGATGAAAACGTGCCAGAGCAAGATGACTGGCGGCCAATGCCCCGCGTTGGCCTTCAACCCTTCCTAGAAGATGGAGAAAATCGCCGCGCTCTTTCTCCTGGAGTGTCAGTCTTCGTAGAAGGCGGGACGCTTTTTTAAGCTTACCCTGTTCTGTGAGCAGTTTGGCGTATTGAAAATTAAAGTCAATATTTTCAGGTTGCGCTTTGAGTGCTCTCTTAAGATCTTTTTCTGCTTTTTTCAGTTTCCCAGCCTGAAGGTAGGTGCGCCCACGATCTCGATAGAGGTAGTCATCCTGGCTTCTTTCTTTGATTAAAAGGGAGAAATATTTTTCAGCTAGAGAGAGATCCCCCTGATAAAAATTACCTATGGCATAGATGTAGTTTTGGATCGTTTTCTTCTCCTGAAGCGAGAAGCGCTTTGAGTGCGCGAAGGTTTTTAAAAGATGATCCATCTTTGCTTTGGGGCGGAAGGAGAGCCCCAGGGTTATTTTTATCTGGATTTTTGCCAGTCTAATGCTCGCTTTAGGGGGGGCGCGTCCTGCAGGAATCATATCACGCATCAGGCTTAAGCGGCGTGATGATGTGGGATGGGTTAAGAGATAGGGTGCAGGGCGGTTTGCCAGGCGTTGGCGTTGGGCAATTTTCTCAAAAAAGTGGCTTAAACCAGCGGGGTGGTATTGGGCTTTATTCATATAGCGAAGGGCTAAACGATCCGCCTGGGACTCTTTTTGTCGGATGGCAGCCAACAGGCTGGATTGTGCGAGAGCGCGGCCACCGAAAATTCCTGCATTGGCAAGATCTGAAGCGCCAGTCAGTTTTTGTGCCGCAATTCCTATCGCGGCAATAATCAGGCTTTTTATGCTCTGGTTGCGCAGGTCGGTTTTTAGTTTAGCATGGTGTCCAGCAGCCACATGGGCGATCTCATGGGCCATTACACCAGCCAGTTCAGCGGGAGTATCGGCGGCGAGAAGAAGTCCTGAGTGAAAGACGATATTTTCGTTCGCTAACGCAAACGCATTGAGTGCGTTGTGCTGTATCACATGGAAGCGGACGCGCTCTGGTGAACGACCAGCGGCCTCAATGAGTGGTCTTCCCAGTTTTTTTAGAAAATCCAAGGTTTCTGCATCATAGATCAATTTAAGGTTTTTGGCTTCGGTTGAGAAGGGGAGTAGCAGAGAGAGCAGTAGAATCCAGAAGAGACGAAATCTTGAGATAGACATTTTTTATATTTTTTTGTGAATTTAAGCGCGGCATTTAAAGGGAACTGGCATCATTGTAGTCTTGATTGGGTCATTTTCCAAAGTTTAAGGGGAAGAGCCGATGAAAAAAAATCGTTTTTCTCGTCTTGTGGTCTTAAAACGTCTTAAAGAGGAGCGCGCAGCGGCGATTCTTTCTCAAGCTGCGAATCGCTGTGAGGTTTTGCGTGAAGATCGAAAAAAGTTGCAGCAGGAGACACGGCAGGGGCAGGAGGATCTTTGCAACTCTTTTAGTGATCCCTCCTTAAGAATTCCGCGTGTACTCTATGGCAACTATCTTCAGGGCCAGAATCATCGGGATGGTCATCTGGTTGAGACACTCAATCAGGCGAGTCAGGAGATGGGCAAGGCGCAGCAGGGGTGGCAGTTGGCGCGAACCGAGGTGCGGCAGTTGGAGAAACTGGAGGAGAAGGTGGGGAGTCAGCTGAAAAAAGAGCAGCAAAAAGCAGAACTGGCGGAACTCGATAGACAGGGAATTATTCGCTATGGTCGGAATGATAACGTATAGGAAGGGCCCTGTTTTTTTCTGGGGTGTTGTTTGTCTATTCTCTCTTTTTACCTGTTCAGGGGATGTTTTTGGTGGGAATGATCTTTTATCGGTCAATCCGATGAAAGATCCACTCAAGCTTCTGGATTCTTTGGAGGAGAGACGGAAGAATCTTAATCAGCAGAAAGATGCGCTTGAGAAACGTTATGAGGGTCTTAAAAAACTGGGTTCTACAGTAAAAAATGATAAGATTAAAAAATTAACAAAATGGCGTTTAGATGTCTGTAAAGGCTATCAGCGTGAAGCCAAAATTGATCAAAAGAATATTGATCAACTTGCGGGTATCTATTCAAGGATGAAGCCTAAGAAGGCGGCTGAACAGCTCTCTAATATAAGGCGAGATACAGCGATACGGATTCTTAAGGCGATGCGAAGCCGGGTTATGGCACGGATTTTAAATAAGATGAATCAAAAGCTGGCGGTTCGCTTAGCGGATGACGTGGCCAGATCGAATCCAAAGTCACGTACTCAGTTGCCCTGTTCAGTGCCTGAGAATGATGCGGTTGATACAGATATTGATGGCGAGGCTTTAGCGGATGTTCCTTTTATCCAGGAGCCTTTAGAACTGCTTCGTGCTTTAGAGGCGCGACGCAAGGTATTGGATCAGCGTCGCCTTCTACTGGATAAGAAGGAGTTGGAGCTTGATCGTCTGCATAGGGAGGTTGAACGGCGTATTAAAGCGCTGAATAATCTTTATGCGGAGATGGAAAAGGATTATAAAGATGAGACGGATGTGATTGCCAATGCGAATGTGCAGCGTCTCTCAAATATCTATACGCGGATGAAACCCAAAAAAGCGGCTGAACAGTTATCTAAGTTAAAGATGGAGATGGCTGTGGCGGCATTGAAGGTGATGCGGGAGCGGGTTGCGGCGAGAATTTTAAATAAGATGGTAAAGAATCAGGCGGTGCTCTATGCAAATGAGATCGGTTTGAGCATGGAGGATAAGCGTAGGAGGCGAAATAATGTCTCTATCTCTGTTTATCCAGGCCCAAAACCACGGCCCTATCCGCCACATAACTGAACAAAAAAAAGCACTCCTTTGTGAGCGCTTTTTTGATTTTCTAAGCATTAAATGAGTGTTCAGGGCCAGGGAACGTGCCTTCGCGGACATCACTGGCAAACTGTTCTACAGCGTTTAAAATCTGTGTACTGCCATCCAGATAGCGTTTAACAAATTTTGGTGCAATATCATCAAAGAGTCCTAAAAGATCGTGGGC
>JBQGBW010000085.1:0-17255 GCA_052043475.1 Magnetococcales bacterium HHB-1 | reverse complement strand
CGGTACATTTAGAGGTGGTGTTCAAGAGAAACATATTCAAGCCTACCTGAATGAATACACTTTTCGGTTTAATCGCCGATTTTGGCGTGGCCCAGCTTTTAAACGTGCTCTTAATTTGGCAACAGAAGCTGAGTGTTGGCCAACATACGATAGTCTTTACGCTGCTGGAGATCCAGATGGATGGCAACACCCTAAATAATTGATCATTTATCTTAAATATAACCAGGGCCTGCATCAACCGGATACCCATATGCGTGAGAATACCAAAATCAGATCATAGCATATCTTAAACATCATCAGGTAGCGGTAATGACCATCCTCTAAAAGGTTGTTCTATCTATCCAACATATCTGAACGTGATTCTATCAGTTTATTAATAATCTTAAATGATGACATTGCACCTCCTTTGCTAAATAATCATCTTCTAATCCAACTCTACTCCATTATCATCTTCGATCCCATGCTTTTCACTTTCCCAAGAGAAAATAAAAGCAGAGATAAAGAAGCCACAGAAAAAACTCCATATAGAGTCCCATCCAATTGAAGAAGCGATAAAAAAGATAAAGAGCCCACCAAACCAAGACAACAGAAAAAAGTTTGATGGATAAGAGCCCCTATAATTTAGGATAGGCGTTAACCGCTTCATGTTCGCAGTACCCATTTCTATATCTCTCATTTCAATTCCCCTTTTTTCACAAAAAGCGTAGAGATTCAAACACCCATTGCCTCTGACGTGAAATCTCAAACCCATCAAAAAGCGGCATCCTAAAAAAAAAGAGCACCCTTATAAAAAGGCGCTCTTTTATTATAAACCATTCCAGACTAAAATTAAAACAGACTTTTATCTCCCAAAAGTGCCCTGACATTACCATCTTTTGGTAGAGAGAAATCAAATGAGGTTAGTACCACCTGATCACTTAATCGCACAATCTGTGCGGTCACCTCAACACGACTGCGTGAGACCACATAATGGCCTGAGAGAATCGCCTGTACATCATGTTTTTTGCGAATCTTCTCCATATCTCGGGAGAGCATAAATGTACCCTCCTTTTTTTTCATCAGAATTGAGGAGCGCAACTTGATCTCTACCATGGAATAGCCATGCTGACTCAACCGGGAGGAGATCTGTGAGGAGAGCCGACGACCCAATGCCGATGTTTTTTCCAGATTGTTCTGGTCTACAAAAGATACCGGTAAGATACGCAGGCGGGCGGGAATCATATCTCCTAGATTACGCACCATGGCATCAGCCACCCTATAGGTCTGTTTGCCAAGATCTGTTTTGGCCCGCTCGGTCATCGGTTGCGAAATCATGGGATAGGGTGAGACGGTTTGACTACACCCTGCCAGAATAATAACCGTAGAGAATAACCCAAGGAGCGCCAGCGTTTTTACTTTTCTTTTCATTTATTGTGATACCACAGGCAGACCTGAGGTAGCCCCCCCTGTTTCAATGAGCAGATCCTGTAATGTGGAGCCAATAGGCAGTTTGGCACTCACTGAAGCTAAGGCGTGACGATTCTGGATCTTAACAATTTTAGCGGTCACATAAAGCGAGTCCCGACTCTGACTGTAGGTGCCTGCCACCACCGCATAGGCTTTATTCTCCCGGGCAATTTTTTCTGCATCCCGTGATAAAATAAATGTACCATGGCGCTGACGTACCGACAGATTATTGCGCATAATCGCTTCAATAATGGTATAACGCTGTTGTGTTAAACGGGCGGAGATCTGTTCTGCCATCAACAGTCCTAAACCAGAAGAACTATCCACATGATTGAGATTAACAAAGCTGGCCACAATCATCGGTTTACGGCGCTGGAAATTGGGATGGTTCTTGCGTAACTCCACCACCAGACTATCGGCAATCCGGCGGCTCACCTCAACAATATCGGGTTCTGCAAAAACGGGTGGTGCAGGCTGAGGTGGGGCAATATTCTGTGTCACCCCTCCGGTAACAATGGGAACCTTCTGAACGCCTGCATAACCCATGGGTTTACTGATTTTAGCCTGTGGTGCAGGGGCACGGGGTTTCTGCTGCATGGCTGCAATCGGTGTGCAGGCTGTTGTGGCCAGAGCGCCAGCCAGGGCCAAACCCAGTAAAGAACGGAGCGATTGAATACCTATCATCGGTAAAACCTTTCAACCTCTATCATGGCGATCTGTATGCCATAAAAAATGTGATACCGTCGCCCCGCCCTGAACCACAACTACTTATCAAAAAAATCTTTATGATTCGCCTTGGCTATGGCGTCGGATTTTGTAATCAGTCCTGTTTTAAGAATTGTTTGCAAGTTCTGTTCCAGAGTCTGCATTCCCACCGCACTCCCAGTCTGGATCGAAGAGTACATCTGGGCGACCTTACCCTCACGAATCAGGTTGCGAATGGCGGGTGTACCGATCATAATCTCATGGGCCGCAATCCGCCCTCCCCCTTTTTTACGCAACAGTGTCTGCGAGATCACCGCCCTTAAGGATTCCGATAACATGGTGCGGATCATATCTTTTTCAGCAGCAGGAAAAACATCAATGACACGATCCACCGTTTTTGCAGCAGATGAGGTGTGTAGGGTACCAAAAACCAGATGGCCAGTTTCAGCGGCGGTGAGTGCCAGACGAATGGTCTCTAAATCCCGCATCTCCCCCACCAGAATCACATCGGGATCTTCCCGAAGTGCAGAACGCAATGAGGCTTCAAAGCTTTTGGTATCGCGATGCACCTCGCGCTGATTGATCAAACATTTATGGGACTCATGGACAAATTCGATTGGATCCTCCAACGTCAGAATATGGCCATACTCATTTTTATTCTTATAATCAATGATCGCGGCTAATGTGGTCGATTTACCCGAACCCGTAGGACCGGTCACCAGCACAAGACCCCTGGGGGTTTTGGCAAAATCTTTAAAGATTGGCGGACAGTTTAACTGCTCTAGTGTCAAAATTTTTGAGGGAATGGTACGAAATACCGCCGCCGCGCCCCGATTCTGCATAAATACATTGACACGAAAGCGTGCTAAGTCTTGAATCTCGAAGGAGAAGTCGGTCTCAAAAAACTCCTCGAACGCTTTGCGCTGCTTGTCGTTCATAATATCATAGATCATATCATGAACCTGTTCATGCTCTAAAGAGGGCACATCGACACGTCTGATATCCCCATCCACCCTTACCAAAGGCGGCATGCCTGCACTGACATGGAGGTCCGATGCACCACTCTTGACACTAAAAGCAAGCAGTTCAGAAATTTCCATGGTATGATTCTCCTCTCATAAAGATCTAAATCAATTGACTATCCCAATGATGCCTAAAAAACAACTCGCCACGCTCTCCCGTGCCCTGCGCCACAGCCTTAAGAAAGATCAACCCCACTTTAAGCGCCGTCTTGCGCTTGCTAGAAAACGGCTCGCCACAGGCCATCCTATTGATCGTATCCTCAAAGATCTTCAGGAGAAGATTCAAACCTCGCAACAGATCCGCACAGCACGATTAGAAAATCTTCCCAAACTTCACTACCCTGATCTACCGATCTGTGAAAAACGAATCAAAATTCTTAAGACCATCAAGAAACATCAGGTGGTCGTGCTCTGTGGTGCAACCGGATCGGGTAAAACCACGCAACTGCCTAAACTCTGCTTAGAGCTTGAACGAGGGATTGATGGCTGGATCGGGATGACACAACCCCGCCGTTTAGCCGCACGCAATGTGGCCCGTTTTCTCGCTAAAGATTTAAATACGGAACTGGGAGATAAAGTGGGTTTTAAGGTACGATTCTCTGAGAAGCTTTCATCTAAGAGCCATGTCAAGATCATGACAGATGGTATCCTGCTGGCGGAAACCCAGAATGATCGCTATCTATGGAACTATGATACCCTCATTATCGATGAAGCCCACGAACGCAGTTTAAATATCGACTTTATTCTAGGCTATCTTAAAACAATATTACAAAAGCGTCCCGATCTTAAGCTGATTATCAGTTCAGCCACACTGGATACAGAAAAATTCTCCAAACATTTTGACAACGCCCCCATCATTGAGGTTTCAGGCCGCACCTATCCAGTGGAGATTCTCTACCGCCCCTGGAGAGAGGATGATTCCGATATGGAGGTTGAGGAGCAGGAACTCCCAGAGCAGATTGCCCACGCCATTGATGAATTACCCACCCAGAAAGAGCCCCCTTTTGATATTCTTGTCTTTCTGCCAGGAGAGCGAGAAATCAATGAAACCCGTCAGGTGTTGGAGCAACGTCATCTTAAATCGACAGAAGTTTTACCCCTCTTCGCCAGGCTCTCCAATGTGGAGCAGGATCGTATTTTTAAAACAAGTTCCAGTAGAAGGCGCATTATCTTAGCCACCAATGTGGCGGAAACATCAATTACGGTTCCAGGCATACGTTATGTCATCGATAGCGGACTGGCTAGAATAAGCCGCTACAGTAACCGTACTCAGGTGCAGCGTCTTCCTGTGGAGCGTATTGCCCAGGCTTCAGCGGATCAACGTGCAGGGCGTTGTGGCCGTCTTGCCGCCGGCATCTGTATCCGTCTCTATAGCTTGGAGGATTTTCAACAGCGGCCCATCTATACCGATCCAGAGATTCTGCGTACCACACTGGCTTCGGTTATCCTACAGATGAAAGCATTACGCTTAGGCGATATTGAGACCTTTCCATTTGTGGATGCACCCCCTAAAAAATCGATTCGTGAGGGGCTACGTTTATTAAGAGAGTTAGGTGCATTAGATGAGCGAGATCAGCTCACTGCTTTGGGTAAAGATCTCTCCCGCCTTCCCCTCGATCCAAAAGCGGGACGGATTCTGCTGGCAGCCCAACATCTGCACGCTTTAAATGAGGCGATTATTATTGTCTCTGCCCTCCAGATTCGTGATCCACGACTCTACCCAGAAGATAATCCTAATCCGGCGAGGCAGCAGCATCAACTACTCCAGGAGAAGCGTTCTGATTTTATCACCTGGATCAATTTATGGGAATTTATTCAAAAGCTGCGTCGGGATACCGCCTCTAATAATCAGTTTAAAAAAGCGCTTAAAAAAAATTATATCTCCTGGATTCGTTACCGGGAGTGGTATGAAAATATTAATCAGCTCAAAGAGCGTCTTGGTGAGATGGGCCACACCCTTAATAAAAAACCCGCCACCTATGATGCAATTCACCGCGCTCTACTTACCGGACTGCTCACCATCATCGGTTTTAAGGAGGAGAAGCACACCTATCGCGGTATTAAACAGCTACAGTTCCATATCTTTCCAGGCTCTGGGCTCTTTAAATCGGCACCAAAGTGGATTATGGCCGCAGAGATGGTGGAGACCAGCCGGCTCTATGCACGTACTTGTGGACGCATTCAACCGGAGTGGATCGAAGAGGCGGCGGGCTCTTTATGTACACGCAGCTGGTCTGACCCCCGTTGGGATGAGAAAGGGGAGAAGGTGATCGCTAAAGAGCAGGTTTCACTCTTTGGTTTGATTCTTCTAAGTAACCGTACCGTGCATTATGGTCCGATTCACACAGAAGAGTCACGTATCATCTTTATTCGTGAGGCATTAATCGCCAATCGTTGGCACCTAGAAGCCCCTTTTATCAAACATAACAGCCGCCTGATTACAGAGATTCGAGAGATTGAGAATCGTACCAGGCGTGGCAATCTGATGGTGGATGAAGAAGTTCTTTTTGATTTCTTCGATCAAATACCCCGTTTTATCCATAATCGGCAGACGTTTGAGAAGTGGTATCGTAAGGCGCAGAGAAAAGATAAAAATCTGCTCTTTATGGAGAAGAAGTTTCTACTCCGTCAGGCACTCACAGAGTCTTTAGAGGATCTCTTTCCAGGATCAATCACCATCCGTGGTATTGATTATCCTTTAGAGTATCAGTTTAATCCAGGCCATGGCGCGGATGGCATATCCATATCCATTCCCCTACCCACCCTGCAACAAACTCCCCCAGAACCCTTTGAGTGGTTGATTCCCGGACTCTGTGAAGAGAAAACCGTCGCCCTTTTTAAATCCCTACCCAAAACCTACCGTCGTCGTCTGGTGCCTCTGCCTCATACGGCAAAAAAGATTCTTGATCAATGTGTGAATCGTCAAGAGTCGATGATTACAACCCTGACGGCCTGCATTGAGAAAAACTTTAATCTTGTTATTCCATTAGAGCAGTGGCAGCCAGAAAATCTACCGGAGCATCTCTCTTTTCGATTCCGTATTATTGATCAAAATAAGATTGTTGCCCAAGGTCGGGATTTAACTGCATTAAAAACACAGTTTGGCCAGAGAGCAGAAAAAGAGTTTCATCAGGTTGCAGAGCAGTCCACATTTAAACCACGGACATCCATGCGGTGGGATTTTGCCGATCTTCCCGAACGCATCGTTTTAGAAGCTTCTGAAACATCACAGAGTAAAACCTATGGCTTTCCCACACTCCATGATCTCAAAGATAGCGTGAAACTGGATCTCTCTGCATCCATAAATATTGCCGAGGAAAAATCCCTGTTTGGTCTAAGGCGACTGTTTCTTTTAGCGCTCTCTGAGAAGGTACGCCAACTTAAAAAACAGCAACATTATAACCCACAGATGCTGTTTGCCATCCGACCCTACACAAAACAGTATGATCTAGAGCAGATCACTCTCCTTCTCAGTGTGGATGAAGCTTTTTTTATGGGACGGATACAGCCGATCTATCAGGAGAAGATTTTTAAAGAACATCTACAAAAAGGTCGCAATCATTTTCCAGCCGCTTTTAAACGCACGCAACAACTGATTCAGAGGATCATCGAAGCGTTGATAGAACTCCAGAAAAGATTACAACCCCTCAAGCGTCAACGTCCTCAGCTCTATCAAACGGTCATAGTACATTTTAAGCAGCTCATCTTTGAAGATTTTCTTATGATCACCCCCCTACCCTGGCTGAAACACTATCCGCGTTATCTGAAAGGGATACAGATCCGTCTGGAGCGTAGTCATACGCCAATGAAGGATAAACAGAAAGAGATGCTGCTTAAACCCTGGTATGACCGTTATCATCAGCAGTGTAAACAGAGTAAAGTGGATAATCCCGCCCTAAAAGCGTTTCGTTGGACCTTAGAGGAGTATCGTGTCTCCCTCTTCGCCCAGGAGTTGCGCACCGCTTTTCCCATATCAGAAAAAAGACTCAACAAACAGTGGCAGGAGGTTCTGCACCATCCGGTTGCAAAGAGAAGTATGATAAATGCATGACGATCACAAATGCCGCGTAGCCAACATACGATTGTGCAAAATCCGTATAACTTCGATGCCATAAACGGTTTCGCGGTAGTAGATCACATGCTGCAAAACAAAATACCTTCGATAGCCAGCCCGTATATGCTCGCTGTTTGTACCTGATTTAGGATTCTCGGCTAGAAGTTCAAAAGCAACTGTTAAATCATCTGTGTAACGATCGGCCTGCTCTACACCCCATTCAACTAATGAGTAAAGCCAAACCGCCTCCATGTCCCCGCGTGCTTTGGGGGATAATCTGTATTCAGCGGATTTTGTCGACATGTTTTGCAGCCATTTCTTGTTTGAACTGACTGCTGTCAAACGGCTGAGGTTCTCCGCTTTGCTCACCTTCAATTAAAGCGGCGCGGATTGCCTCAATATCAGTTTGCCCGGCTTGATCGCGGCGGATCAAATCGCGAAAATACTCGCTATCATTCGTAAACTGGCCTGAGGCAATCTGTGCCTTTACCCAATTATTCTGCTGATCTGTGAGCGTGATTGTTTTTCGCATCGTACCCATCAAGTGGCCTCCACGTGGAACCTAATCATACTATTGATGCAGAATAGCACGATTTTAGCTGTTGCCAAGCTTTTTCTGATTAACAATTCCCTTGGAAAATCCGCCAGAGGTGGGTGTATTCAATGCGTTCTGTAAGAAGATCAGTTGACGTCTTAATGTATTATAAAACAATAAACTGAATACTTTTATTATTGTTAGAAAGCAACATTCAGATAAAGGACCATACCATGCCCAGCGAAGGACCGCTCTATAGACCACCCAGCGAAGCCAACTCTCTATTAATTCAAGCCACCACAGGATGCCCTCACAACAAATGCACCTTCTGCATGGTTTACAAATGTGGTCCGCGCTACCGGGCTAAATCATTTCAAGAGATTAAAGCAGATATGGACCATGCTCTACAGGTTTATGGTCCATATGTTCGCACGCTCTTTCTTCCTTCTGGTAATACCATCGCCATGCCCACAGAAGCGTTGGCCAGAGTCTGTTCATATGCAAGAGCGATTTTTCCAAGACTCAATCGCATCACGGTTTATGGTTCATCACCCTATATCCATGAGAAAGGTATTGAGGAGCTAAGATATCTAAAAGAGTCTGGTCTAAGCCGGATTCATATTGGCTTGGAGTCGGGTGATGATCAAACATTAAAAGAGGTTAAAAAAGGGACCAGTAAAAAAGAGCAGATCGAAGCCTCAAAATGGGTTAAAGAGGCGGGTATTGAGGTAAGTCTTTATGTGGTCCTTGGGTTGGCTGGTGTTAAAAGAAGTACCGCCCATGCGTTAGAGACCGCAGATGCCCTAAATCAGATTGCGCCTGATTTTATCCGATTACGTACATTTGTGCCGAAGATAAAAACACCCATGCTACGCGATATCGAACGCAATCGCTTTCAGATGTTAAGCCCTCATGGTGTATTAAGAGAGACCATCATGATGATCGAAAATTTGAATGTCTCCTCCCATCTTTTGAGTGATCACTATACCAACTATGTAAATATTGAAGGCTATCTGCCAAAGGATAAAAATAAACTTCTACGCACCTTAAATATCGCGCTTAAAAAACCTGAAAATGCTTTCCGACCCTATTTTGTGGGGACAGAATGATTTGCAATAGACCAAAAGATACATTCCTCTCACCATTTTATTAAGAAGTTGCGCTGGTGTTTCATTTAAATGATCCTGATACACTTTAATTTGTGGCTGCTTCATAAGGGAAGGTGTATCCTATCCTTTTTTAAGAATCACGCTTTCATTCTCATTTTTCTGGATCAAAGATCATGTCCACATCACGGCGCATTTTAGTTACCAGTGCCCTCCCCTACGCCAATGGCCATATCCATATTGGACACCTGGTGGAATATATTCAAACTGACATCTGGGTACGCTTTCAAAAAATGCGTGGCCATGATTGCATCTATATCTGTGCGGATGATACCCACGGAACGCCTATTATGCTCCGGGCCCAAAAAGAGGGTATCACACCAGAAGCATTAGTAGAGCAGATGCACGCCGAACATCAAACCGATTTTAAAAATTTTCATATTCACTTTGATAACTACTATAGCACCAACTCTGAGGAGAACCGTCTGCTCTCAGAAGAGATCTATCTTAAAAATCGTGATAGTGGCCACATTGCAATGGATACCGTTAAGCAGGCCTACTGTCCCAAAGATGAGATGTTTCTCCCCGACCGCTATATCCGGGGTATCTGCCCAAAGTGTGGTGCAGAGGATCAATATGGCGACTCCTGTGAGGTGTGTAGCGCAACTTATACCCCGGTGGAATTAAAAGAAGGACGCTGTGCCCACTGTGGCACCACACCGATCGAGAAAAGCTCAGAACATTTTTTCTTTAAGCTAGGGGATTTTGAGGATTTTCTTAAAACCTGGACCCGCTCAGGCGCGCTACAAGAAGAGATGGCCAATAAACTGGATGAGTGGCTTAATGCAGGTCTGAAAAACTGGGATATCTCCCGCGATGGGCCCTACTTTGGCTTTGAAATTCCTGATGCACCGGGAAAATACTTCTACGTTTGGCTTGATGCGCCTGTAGGCTATATGGCCTCCACCTTAAACTTTTGTCAGCGTGAAGGTCGTGACTTTGATGGCTACTGGCGTACCGATCAACAGAGTGAGATCTATCACTTTATCGGTAAGGATATCCTCTATTTTCATACCCTCTTCTGGCCCGCCATGCTAAAAGGGGCTGGGTTTCGTACCCCCTCGGCAGTCTTTGCCCATGGATTTCTCACCATCAATGGACAGAAAATGTCCAAATCCAGAGGCACCTTTATCAATGCACGGCACTATCTAGAGCACCTTAATCCAGAATATCTGCGCTACTACTACGCCGCCAAACTGAATGACCGTCCCGATGATCTGGATCTTAATCTGGATGATTTTACCCTGAGGGTGAATAGTGATCTGGTGGGTAAGGTGATCAATCTGGCCTCACGTACCGCTGGATTTATCCATAAACGCTTTCAAGGTACACTGACAGACAACTACCCGAAAGATGATGGTCTCTATCAAGCCTTTCTTGAGGCAGGAGAAGAGATCGCCCAGTTTTATGAACAGCGGCAATACTCCAAAGCGATGAATGCCATCATGCGTCTGGCCGAGAGAGCCAATCGGTTTGTGGAGCAGAATCCACCCTGGGTATTGAATAAAGATCCTGAAAAACTGCAAGAACTCCACAACAGCTGCTCTGTCTCTCTTAATCTATTTCGCATTTTAATCTGCTATCTTAAACCGGTTCTCCCCATGACCGCTGAGAAGGTGGAGCAATTCTTAAACATTGATGCACTCACCTGGGAGAGCATAAAAAATCCTCTAATTGATCATAAGATTGAGAAGTTTAAACACCTTATGGCCCGGGTTGATGCCAAGGCGGTTAAAAAACTGACCTCACCTCCTGTAGAGAAGAAAAAACAAACCAGCAAAAAAGCCACAACACCTGAAGAGATTACAATTGATGATTTTATGAAGGTGGATCTACGGGTTGCGCGCATTCTATCCGCCAATCCTGTGGAGGGGGCGGATAAACTGCTACAGATTACACTGGATGTGGGAGAGTTAGGGGAACGCTCTGTATTTGCTGGTATTAAAGCCGCTTACAAGCCAGAAGATCTAAAAGATCGTCTGGTGGTGGCTGTGGTGAATCTTAAGCCTAGAAAAATGAAGTTTGGTCTTTCTGAAGGGATGATTTTAGCCGCTGGTCCTGGTGGAGAGAATCTCTTTATGCTCTCCGCCGATGATGGCGCAAAACCCGGTATGCGCATTAAATAAATCAGGAGAGATCATGTGTGGATTTGTCGGTTGGTTTGGAGCACCTCCAGAAGATAACCAATCCAATCATCAATCAAAAAAAATCCTATTAGAAGATGCGCTCAATATCATCAGACACCGTGGTCCTGATGGTTCTGGTATCTATATGGATGATCATGCCGCTTTAGGTCATGTGCGTCTGGCAATCATCGATCCCAAGGGTGGTCAGCAACCTTTGCTGGATTATCAAAAGCGGGCGGTGATCGCCTATAATGGTGAAGCCTATAATTTTCTTGAGTATCGTAAGAAATTACAGCAGCAGGGCTTTAAATTTCAGACGCGAAGTGATACAGAGACGGTTTTAGCACTCTACCTAGAGGAGGGGTGGCAATCCCTTGGCCACCTCTCCGGTATGTTTGCACTGGCTCTGTGGCATCCAGAGAAAAAACAGGGGCTGTTAATTCGAGATCGTCAGGGCATTAAGCCGCTCTTCTATCGTCAGGAGAAGCAGCGTCTTCTATTTGCTTCTGAGGCCAAAGCGATCCGGCCCTTAATGGCACAAAAAAGTGCACTCGATGAAACTGCACTCCACCTTCTGCTCAATTTTCGCTATATTCCCGGTGATCAAACCCTCTTTAAAGGGATTCAGCAACTTCCCCCTGGTGGTGTATTGATCTGGAGTGAAAAGAGCATACAACAATATCAACTTCCCCCCTATCCCACCTCAGATCACGCCTTTCATATTGATCATTTTCGCACCCTTATCCTAAAAGCGGTTGATCATCATCTGGTATCCGATGTCCCTGTGGGTGCCTATCTCTCTGCTGGACTCGATTCGGCCACCATTGTCGCTGCGATAAAAGAGAAAGATCCAGAGCGTTTAATCCCCACCTTTACCATCGAAGCCGGTGATAGCCCCTTAGAGGCGGATGGTGCCACAGAGACCGCGCGCTTTTTTGGTATCAGCAATGAACGACAACCCATGTCTGAGAACTTTGCCGATCAATTCTCCAAGCTGATATGGCATCTGGAGAAACCAAAGGTGAATGCGTTTCAATCCCATGAGGTTGCCGCTCTAGCAGGAAAACATGTAAAAGTGGTGCTCTCAGGATTGGGTGGTGATGAGATCTTTTTAGGTTATACCCTGCACCGTTTTCTCTGGTGGCATGAGAAGATTACGCATAATCCCCTACTCTCTACACTCACCAAGATTTCAGGTCAGATCGGTGCTTCAATATTAGGATCGATTAAAACAACAAGGCTTGAAGAGTATCAACGCGGTTTAACCATGTTAAGCCAACTAGGAAATCCAAAAGCGTATGGTATTCTGCGTAACCTCTGGGATGATCCAAAACAGAGATCAAGACTCTATGGACCCCGTCTCTTGGATCATACCCTACCCAATGCCTTTGATTGGTTAGAAGATCACTGGTCTCATAAACAGGATAACTTCTTTGATCAAGCGGTTGCCTTTGAGAATCGCCATAAGCTGGTCAACGATTTTCTCTGGCAAGAGGATCGCATGAGTATGGCTGAAGGGGTTGAGGTCCGTACCCCTTTCCTTGATGAACAACTCAATGCCGTCATGCAATCCCTATCCTGGAATGAACGTATGCCCCAAGGTCAGGCTAAGGGATTGATGCGACAACTGATTCAACCCTGGCTCAATGAAGAGATTCTCAATCGCCCTAAGAGTGGCTTTCAGGTGGATGCGGCCATGTTTTTTGAGCGTTTCTTAAAACCGATGATTCCTGAATACCTCTCCCAAGAGCGTCTGGAGAAAGATGGCCTCTTCAATCCTCTGTTTATCCAGGATATCCTAAAACAAAAACCCAATAAAAAACTACGTTGGCACTATTTTATTATCTACCTGATGCTGGGAACAACAATGTGGTTAGAGCAGTTTGAAGCATAAATTTAAAGACTGATTATTTTATAAGCAACATGCTTCTTTTAGAGACATAATGATTGTTAGAAAATAGCCATGTATATCTAATACAATATGTATATATAAAATAGAATGCCCTAAATATAGATAGAAAACAAGAGATAACTTATTGTAATCGTGAATGTTCTTAAGGCAAATCACGAAACAGTCTTTTTCTTTTCATATATTAGTCACTTGGAACAGCTTCTGCGTAGAAGGAGGGAATTGACTGTTATCTATATTCAGGATTACATGGATGTTACGCGCTCTTTTCTTACTCTTGATTATTCTATTTCCTCTCTCTGCTTTTGCGGATACCGCCACAACCGCTTCTCTCCAAGAACAGATGAACATTCTGTGGATCATGCTCTGTGCGGGTTTAGTCTTCTTTATGCAGGCGGGATTTACGGCATTAGAGACCGGTTTTGTCCGTGCCAAAAATACCATTAATGTTGCCATGAAGAATATTGGTGACTTTGTCTGTTCGGTTCTGGCATTTTGGTTAATTGGTTTTGCATTGATGTTTGGCCAATCGATCGATGGTTGGATCGGCTGGAGCGGTTTTGCCTTAGAGGGCTTTCAAGAACCCTATCCTTTAGCCTTCTTTCTTTTTCAATCGGTATTTGCAGGAACCGCCGCAACGATTGTCTCAGGCGCCGTGGCCGAACGCATGCGCTTTAATGCCTATATGCTGGTTTCGGTGATCATCAGTGCAGTGATCTATCCAATTTATGGCCATTGGGTCTGGGGTGGTGGTCTGATTTCTGATCAGGCAGGCTGGTTGGGTGCAAAAGATTTTGTCGATTTTGCAGGCTCCAGCGTGGTTCACTCCATTGGTGCCTGGATTGGTCTGGCAGGAACCTGGATTATCGGTCCTCGTTTGGGACGTTTTGACCAGGATGGAAACCCTCAGGATATTTCAGGACATAATATTACCCTGGCTACTGTGGGGGTGTTTATTCTCTGGTTTGGCTGGTTCGGTTTTAATGGCGGCTCCTCTTTGGTGGCGGATCAAACCATTGCACCGATCATTGCCAATACCGTGTTAGCCGGTGCCGCAGGAGGTATCGCCAGCTATCTGATCTCTGTGATTCATACGGGGAAGCTGCGTGTTGAGAAGGTACTCAACGGTATCCTAGGCGGTCTGGTGGGGATTACCGCTGGTTGTGCCACGGTGGAGACCGGGGGCGCACTCTGGGTTGGTCTCACCTCGGGTATTGTGGTCTACCTTGCAGAGCTTTTTATTCTTCACGGTTTAAAAATTGATGATCCTGTGGGTGTGGTGCCTGTTCACGGCTTCTGTGGTGCCTGGGGAACCATTGCACTGGCACTCTTTGCACCAGAGAGTAATTTGCCTACAGGAAATATGTGGGAACAACTCCAGGTACAGGCACTTGGCGCAGGTATGGCTTTTCTCTGGGGATTTGGTTGTGGTCTAATACTCTTTGGTCTCTTTAATACATTTGGCCGTCTGAGAGTATCGGAACAGGATGAACTTCAAGGATTAAATGTGGCAGAGCATGGTGCACGCATGGCCTTTTTAGAGAGTGTGCAGACCATCCATGAAATTGTCTCTAAAGGGAATCTCTCCAAACGCTTAGATGTGGAGCTCAATACCGAAATGGGTGATGTGGCGATGGCGTTCAATCAGTTTATGAACACCTTAGAGAATGCCTTCCGTGAAGTGGCACGTATTCTTGGTGCCATGGCGCAGGGAGATTTCAGCCAACGCATCACCGATGATCTTCCTGGCGATTTAAACGATTTAAAGACTAATATCAACACCTTCGGCGATAGCCTGCACACCACCATGGAGTCGATTCATCAAGCGATGACCTGTCTCTCTCAGGGGGAGTTTAAAGCGGATATTCCTGATCAACTGCCTGGAAGGTTTGCAGAGTATATCCAGATGGTTAAGCAGACCTTGACTGATCTGGATGATGTGATTCTGAATATTAATCGTGTGATGGGTGATGTCTCCAATGGTGATCTCACCGCCCGAATTGATGTCGATGCCAAAGGGGAACTTGCGAATCTACGCGGCTCTATGAATACCGCCTTAGAAGCGATCCGTACCATTTTAAGCTCTGTGGCGGATAGCTCAACCCAGACCGCCCAGGTTACCGAGTTAAGCCAGAAAGAGGTGATCCAGGTGGCAAAACGCTCTAATGAGCAGGTGGATCTTGTGAACCAGGTCTCTGAACGACTCAAGCTTTTAGAGCAAGCGATCACCACAGTGACCCATGAGGCAGTTGAGGCTTCTGCCAATGCCCAGAGTGTGGCGCAGCAGGTTCAAGAGGGTCAACATATTATGCAGGAGTCTGTGGAGCAGGCGGTGGAGAATGCATCCCAGGCCACCACACTGGTACGCTCTGGTCGCCAGCATATGGAGAACCTCGCCCAGGTAGTAGATAAGATTGCCACCCAGAGCCAGGAGATTAAAACAATCACCAAGGTGATTCGTGATATCACAGATCGTACCAATCTTCTTGCACTCAATGCAGCGATTGAATCGGCCCGTGCTGGAGAAGCGGGTATGGGCTTTGCCGTTGTCGCCCGTGAGGTGCGCTCCTTGGCACAAAATGTTGCTGAAGCCGCCAAAGAGATTGTCTTAAGAGTGGATCAAGCGGTAAATAGTGCCGTTAAAGGAGCGGAGATGGCGCGTTCTGTCAACAGTGATATGGGGCAGATTGCAAACTCAGTTCTGGATACGGATCAGCAACTTACCGAGGTGGGAAGGGTAAATCATGAAATGAGCAGTGTCACTGAGGCGGTGCTCCAGATGGCCACCATGTTGACTCAAACAGCAGATCATCTTCAGGACCATACTCAAACCATGGTTGAGATCAATCACCATATGCATGAACAGCGCGAAGCCAGCGAAGAGAATACCCGATTGGCAGAAAAGGTTAACCGTGCCGTTCAAGAACTCTCCCATGTAACCGATGCCACACAGGATCGTATCCGTCGTTTTAATTTAGGCAGAAGTCGTTCCAGCCATCCTTTCTTTGAGTTTGCCAAGGCGGATCATCTGGCATGGAAGGTGAAGCTCTCCGATGTCTTACGCGGTGGTGATGCACTTGATCCTAAGGAGATCCAATCCCATCATGAGTGTCGTTTTGGTCAGTGGTTGGATGAAAATATTGACTATATGCGGGAAAACTTTCTGGAGATGGACCGCATTGTGGTGGTCCATAAAGCGATCCATGACTCTGCACAAAAACTCTATGATATAAGTAAAGAACAGAATCCGATAAAATCTCATATTAACAAAGAAATGGAACGCTTCGAGCGACTCTCTGATGAGATGCTTCTTTTGATGGAGGCCAGTGGTTGGGCCAATAAGTTACATCAAAAAGAAGCCTCAGGTGGAGAAGCCGTAACCCGTACAGAACAATCCACGTTCACCGATCTTAAACTGACTGAGCCGTGTATTGTGGCCAGTTAACAAATACTCAGCCTCCCAATATTCCGCCAGCCAAGCCAGCCAGCACCACCACCAACCACGGGGGTGTTTTCCAAAACTCAAGCAGACCAAAGGCGGCCAAGGCAACAACAAAATCCTGGGTGGAGAGTATGCCACTGGTCCAGACCGGATTATAGAATGCAGCTAAGAGCAATCCAACTACGGCGGCATTAACGCCACTGAGAATAGATTGGGCCGCAGGCTTGGCACGAAAGGCATCCCAGAAAGGCAACATGCCGGCTACCAACAAGAACGACGGAAGAAATACCGCAATCAGAGCCAATAAACCACCAATCCAGCCGGAAGGACCAAATCCCATGGCCGCGCCCAAATAGGCGGCGAAAGTGAACAACGGCCCGGGCACTGCTTGTGCTGCACCATAGCCGGCCAGAAACAGCTCATTGTTCAACCAACCTGGTGGTACTACTTCGGCCTGGAGTAAGGGAAGCACCACGTGTCCACCCCCGAAAACCAAAGAACCGGAACGGTAGAAACTATCCAGGATCTTAAGCCAAGCAGACGCTTCTCCCCCAGACAGAAACGGCAATAACAGCAGCAGACCTCCAAAAAGAGTCAGCATGAACAGGCCAACACGTCGGGAGAGTCCGGTGCGCAAAATTTCCTCGGAATCTTCTTTAGCGACAGAAAGGAAGCGCCAACCAAACAGCCCACCACTGATGATGGCGATAATTTGCCCAAGGGCGGTGGGCCATAGTACCACCAATATAGCGGTCAGAATGGCCAGAGTAGCGCGTGTGCGGTCCGGACACAGGCTTTTCGCCATACCCCATACCGCCTGGGCTACCACGGCCACAGCAACAACTTTAAG
>JBQGBW010000084.1:0-17644 GCA_052043475.1 Magnetococcales bacterium HHB-1 | reverse complement strand
ATGGCAAAACTACTCCATTCAATTCCCGCCTACTGGTTGGAGATGGGTCCAGATCTGTCTGAAATCCCACCTAAACTGGATCAACTACTTCAACAACTCACGGAGTCTCCATGAAACACAATCGGCCTGCAATCAGTTGTATTGTGCCCGCCTATAACAGTGCGTCCACCATTCAACGGGCACTGCTCAGTATTCTCAGCCAACAGGTGGATGCACGGCTTAAACCGGTTGATCCGCTTCTTGAGATCATTGTGATTGATGATGGCTCCACAGACAATACCGCCAGTGTTGTGCAGACGTTTGCTTTAACGCATACGCAGGTACGTTTGATCTCACAGGATAATTCAGGGAGTACGGCGGCGCGTAATCATGGTGTGCGTTTAGCAGAGGGTGAACTGATTGCTTTTTTAGATGCCGATGATCTCTGGTTGCCTGGAAAACTTCAGCAGCAACTGATTCAGTTTGCCATGAATCCTGCACTGGAGATCTGTTTTTGTCATGCGCAAAATATTTCGACAGATTTTCAGAATATTGGTGAGCCCGCAGCCGGATATATCTCCTCTTGTATGATGGTGACCTCCGCCACATTAGCGCGTCTTGGTTCTTTTAATGAGCAAGAGGAGCATAGTGCACTGCTTGAATGGATGATCAAGGCACGGGAAAAAAAGATTCCAGAGTATCTTCTTTCCGAAGTTTTGGTCCATCGCATGCTTTGTGAAGAGAGTTTAAGCCATCAAGGTAACCAACAGAGTTTGAGTCAACATATCCAGGTTATTCGTCAAACGTTACAGCGGCGAAAAAACAGCATGATATGAATCTTCTCTATTGGCAGGATAACTACGCGCCCCAGGTGGGGGGGATTGAGAGTTTAACCTCATCCATGGTGGATGCGTTGGCTGAACGCGGCCATAGGATCACCGTGATCGCAGCCCAAGCCTTAACACAGGATTTTCCTGTAAAAAGCACGCCTCATCCACGGATTACAATTCATCGTCTACCGATGCTGCAAGCGCTTTTGTCACAAGAGCCTAGAGAGATTTTGCAGGTGCAAAAAGCGGTTGCTCAGATCAAACAGCAGACTGACTTTGATGTTGTTCATCTGCACCTGCAAGCGTCCACCTCTTTTTTTCATATGGTCACCAAACCGTGGAAGCCGATGTTGGTGACGATTCATGCCACTTTTGGTAAGCATGAGATTGAATCGGACTCCCTTCTCTATCGCGTTTTACAGAGGGCGGCCAAGATTACCACGGTTTCAAAAGCGCTTAGAGAGGATCTCTTATCACGCCGTCCGGCATTTAAGGATCGAACAGAAGTGATCTATAATGCGATACCTGTACCCATTGACAAGCCTGAGTCAATGAAAAAGCGTCTATCACGTGCTTCTATACCGACGGTGTTTTGTGGTGCGCGTCATGTGAAGGATAAGGGGTTGGATCTTCTTTTAAAAGCGTGGCCATTGATTTTAGCTGAGGTACCTAAGGCGCGTCTGGTCGTGGCAGGTGATGGACCAGATCGTGCGATGTTAGAGGCTTTAGGTCAGTACCCTTCGATCTCCTTTCCGGGATGGTTATCAGGCGAGGCTTATCGCTCAGCGCTCAAGCAAGCTTGGGTTGTTGTGGTTCCTTCAAGGGTGTCTCCCCCTGAAGGCTTTGGTTTGACTGCTCTCGATGCCATGCAGGCAGCACGTGCGGTGGTTGCCAGTCGTTCTGGTGGATTAACAGAGGTGATCACCCCTTCTGAAAATGGCCTGTTGGTGACACCAAAGCCTCAGGAGATTGCTGCGGCTATAATCGATCTGTTAAAGCATCCCACGCAGGCTTTTAAGATGGGGGAGAGGGGGGCCATAATGGCTGAAACGCGCTTTAAGTTTGATCCGATGATTTTAGCCTATGAACGCTGTTACCAAGCGATTCAAAAGTAGTCTTCATCAACTCAATGGACTGTTTATCATTTACTGCTTTTGTCAATGTCTACGTTTTTGCATCGTTTGCGTTCGGGGCTTTTCTGGAATGCCCTGCAACAGTGGGGCAATCATCTGATCAAAATTATTACACTGCTTGTTCTGGTCCGTTTTCTCACGCCAGAAGATTTTGGTCATTTTGCCTTTGCGATGTTAATTATCCAGATGATCTATCTGGTTGCTGCCCAAGGATTATCTGTTGCTTTGGTTCTCTGTCCAGATCTTGATCAAGGACATGTTCGTGTTGCTTATCTTGCCCATGGTTTAGCAATAATGGCTGTGCTCAGTCTATTATGGGGGGTGAGCATACTTTGGGCGACGCCTTTATTGATGGATCTGCTCTGGAGTTTAAGTTGTGGTGTGATTCTCTCCTTAAGGGTCATTGTTCCTCTGGCTTGTCATCGTCGTGCATTAAACTTTCAGATCATGGCGCGTATTCTGATCATAAGCCAAGCCGTTGGTGCTTTAATGGGGATTGGTATCGCCTGGATGGGGGGCGGTGTTTGGAGTTTGGTTATTCGTTATCTGAGTGAACATGTGATCACTGTCCTGATGCTCTATAAATATCGGGATACGCAGCCTGTTTTACCCTTATCTTCAGATAGAACACCTTACCGTACACTGATGCGTTTAGGATGGCCTCTTTTTGCAACAAATTTTATGATACAGCAGGGAGAGCGTTTGGCTGAATGGATTATCGGCACCTTTATGGGAACGTTTTCATTGGGGTTATACTCTGTTGCACAACAGCCTATAAAGATGGCGAGTCAATTGGTTCCGGCGGTCATTCACGTCGTGACCCTGCCGCTCTTTGCGCATGAACGAAAAAAGGCGGATTCATTTCAAGCGACATTAAAAATAACGATTCAACTGTTAGGATTGACCGTTTTTCCTCTTTTTGCCACCATTGCCTGGTTGGCGCCCGATTGGGTTCCGCTATTATTAGGTGATGCATGGCTTCAGGTGATTCCACTGATCATGCCACTGATGATGATTGCAGCGGTTCGTGCCTGGCTTAGAGTCAATTTTACGGTCATTGTTGCGCAAGGGTATACGAAAAAAAGATTTTGGTTAGCATTGATCACCACCAGCCTGACCTCTCTTACGGTATGGTTAAGTTGGCCTTATGGTCTGGAGCATATTGTCTGGGCACTTGTGATCACAACGCTTTTTTTAGTGCCATGGGAGTTCTTCTGGATAAAAAAGACGCTTCCTATTGGCTTGATGACGCAGTTGTATCAGTTATGGCCGGGAATGATGATCACAGGCATTATCTTAGGAACTTTGTGGTGGACGCGTGGGTCACTCGATTTGTTGGAACAGCTAGGCGTTGTTCTGTTGATTTATGGGACGATTGGGGGGGGGTATCTTAAGCGTTGTTTGAAAGGTCCATTTCACGAGGTCTCTTAAACATCGCATTGATTTTTTAGGATAATCGTTCATCATGAGAAAAGTAAATTTTTTTATTCTTGGTGCACCAAAATGCGGCACCACATCAATGACAAAATGGTTGGCGGAACATCCATCCTTTTATATGTCAGCGCCTAAAGAACCGCACTTTTTTAATACAGATATAGGCAATGGTATTCAAGACCTTCAAACCTATCAACAACTTTTCTCGGCGGCGACAAAACAGCATCAAGTGATCTGTGAGGCGTCCACGGGATATCTTTCATCAACCACCGCTGTAGCGAATATTTTGCAGTATAATCCTGATGCGCGCTTTGCCGTGATGGTACGAAATCCTATTGAACAGGTTTACTCCTACTACAATTTTAGATGTTTAATGGGGGATGAGACGCTACAGAGTTTTGCTGAAGCCTGGCATCGACAGGCGCGGCGTGCCGCAGGATTGGATGTCCCGCTGACCTGTGCGCATGCCGAGGGACTTCAGTATGGTTTGATGTGCAAAACAGGTCATCAGTTGCAGCGTGTCTATGCGCAGGTGGATAAAAAACATGTTCATGTGATTGTCTTTGATGATTTGAAAAGTAATGCACAACAGGTCTATCAGCAGGTATTAAACTTTCTTGATCTTGCGGATGATCATCGTCAGGATTTTACAGTGCATAACAGAGCGCAAGGGGTAAGATTGCGCTATCTTCGGTATGTTGCACAATGGTTAATTCTAAAGAAGCAGCAGCTTGGCTTGCCCAATTTTCATCTGGGTCTGCTTGGGATGATCGATAGAAAAACACGCTATGTTCGAGCTCTACCGCCCATGGATGAAGATCTGCGCCAGCGACTGATCGACTATTTTCGAGAGGATGTTCTTCTGCTTGCGCAACTTTTGGAGCGAAATTTAGACCACTGGCTACAGTAGCCACTTTTTGAAAAAAATTGGGAATGATTGATACGTGTCTGAGGATACCTTAAAAGATTATGGTTATGTTCCTGGTGCGTTAGAAGAGAAGATTCTTAAGGTGATTCTATTGCAAGAACCTTTGGATCAACAGACGTTACATCATCTGGAACGGGTTTATGCGGATTTAAATCATGGCATGATCATGATTTTATTATCCTTAAGAGACCATCCGCAATTCAAGCAGTTATCACTTGGTATTCGGGAGAATCTTGAGCAACATTATTTAAGAACAAAAAAAATTGCCTTACTGTTAAAGTTGAAGCTGCGTACAGTTGGTCAGGTATTGATCTCTGAGGGGATTGATATGCTGGTGCTCAAAGGGATGGCTTTGGCTTCGCTCTATTATCCGAATCCCACCCATCGCCCAATGTATGATATCGATCTTGTTGTAAAGAAGAAACATCTTGATCGGACCATAACCATTTTACGTGATCAAGGCTTTGTTTTTCATGGGAGTAATCTGGATTGTCAGCCAACCTCACAACATGCGATCACCGCATTTTCAGCCGATGGGCTTGCTTTAGATCTGCATACGGGTGTGCTTTATAGTTCGCTCTGGTCTGATGCGGATAGACTTTTCTGGGAGAACAGACAAACGTTGATCGCTATTGCAGATCGATCCATTGATACACTCAACCCCAGTGATCATCTTTTGCATACGGTTCTTCATGGGTTTCGTCACAGCCCCTGTACGCCGGTACGGTGGATTTTAGATGCGGGATATCTTCTCAAGCAAGGGGATATTGATTGGGCTTATCTGGTTTCTCAAGCCAAAGCGCATGACTGTACATCGGTACTCTATGTGGCGCTCAATTATCTTAAGCTGGAAATGACGCAGAATATTCCTGCTGATGTGTTGGACGCTTTACACAAAACGCCTGGCTGTAGGCGATCGATACGGTTCTTTAAGAATATAGGATATCTAAGTAGGAGAGCAGATACCGTTTATCAGCGTTTTCTTAATAATTGGTATGCTTGGCAGCGTTTAAATTGGGGCGAGGAGCGAAGTGGACAAGATAAAACGGATTTTTTAGCTTATATGCTTGATAAATGGAAAGTTGATCGTATCTGGCATATCCCTAAGGAGATGGTCAGGCGCTGGCATAAAAAGGATGATTTTATCTGTTGGTGATTTTTTATCATCCGATGATTTAAGAGCCAAAAAAGCACGATTGGATTGATCGTGCTTTTTGAGTAGAAAAAATACGAGTCAGCGGATATCCAGTTCATCCAGAAACTCATTGGCCCAGGGCTGCATATCGATCTCTTTAAATTTATAAGTGACCTTCTTTTTGACTTTTTTCTGTTTTTTATTCTGACTGCCCTTCTCTTGAGCCTGAAGCTTTTTCTTCTTCACTTTCATTTTGCTCGAAGCGAGTTTTGTCGAGAGTTTCTGCTCCAGGCGTTTTTTAAAGCGCCGTTTTTTGACTTTTTTAGCCATGAAATCATTCCTGTTGTTTGCAATAAATCCCAACCATTTTTACGCCTGTGTGATGTGATCGGCGCTCGGTCGCTTTATGGATGCGGTCAATGTACGATTCTAAATCTCTAAGCATGAAACATGCCAAGCCCATGTTTTGCACCCGTTGAGTGTTTATCTAAAGAAGCGTGTTATGCCATACCGCCACCACTGGAGGAGCGGAAACTGCGTGAACTATAGGAGGCAGCGCGTGTGGAGTGGGTGAAACTGCTGCTTCGGATGGTGCGTGTTTTAGCCAGGTGTTGGCGTGTTTTCCATGCGGGTTTCGCATTTTGATTGCTTTTCTCAAACGCGACCAAACCCCGTTGAAAGGCACGGGAGTTACCTTTGGCTTTTAGATCATCGGCGCGCGCAGGAGAGATGTTTTTCATCGCTTTGGCAAACCGACTGCTGTGACGATAATTACCGGTTACTTTTTGCTCAAATTGACTGTTTAAGATAATCTGTTGCCGGTAGTTCATGCCGCTACGGAAGCGTTCACGTTGCTGAATAAGCTGGCGTTGGCGTGATGAATCATTGGAGGAGGAGATAAAGTAGACGGCATTGCTGTGGTGGGTGTGGCCAGATGGTAGATCATCATCCAGTTCAAGCCAGATTGGTTGACGGTTATCGGGAGGATAGTTCCAGGTCGTTCTATAGTAGCTGTTAACACCGAACCCTGTTAAAACAGCCTGGTTACCAGAGACTGCAATGGTGAAGAGGGTATCATCTCTTGGTGTGCAGATGGAGTTGTTAAAATCAAGATCTTCACAGGCTTTCAGGATGAAGTGATTTTTTGAGGTTTCTGTTTTCAGGCGGATTAAACCATCGCCTTCAAAGATCTCATTAATCCGTTGCTCGAAAGTATCTAAGTTGACTTCCTGGTTAAAAGCCTCTTTTACCGCATTCAGGTTAATAAACCCTTGTGTTCCTGGTGAGGTCAGCCAAGCCGCGACGGGATCTGGTTCTTCATGGAGAAAGAAGAACCAGAGCAGAAACAGGATAATGGAAAATTTAACCCAGCTGCTGATTTTCTCTATGAGGCGCATTTACATTGCTCCGTAGCTTTGATCAATGAACAAAAAAGAGCAGATCACAGTTTTCTTTATTAGTATAACTGAAATTTGGGATGGCGGCACTTATTTTCTTTTAAGTCCTGTTGTTATCACGCTGTCAGGTGGCTAAGCTTTAGGGACGCGTTTTTTGTATCTTGATGTGTGAGAGATTGAACCTGGAGGTTGAATTAAGCGACACCACCTCCGCTGGATGAACTGTATTGACTCCGGCGATACTCAGAGACATAACGGGTATTGGCGAAGCGGCTATGGCGGAGGGTGTTCTCTTCTCTGAGTTTGGCGCGTTTTCTCCAGGTGCTCTCTTTGTTGGCATCAGATCGGCGGCTATCGTCATTATAGATCTTATTTGAAGTCTGCATATATTGGATATGGTTTGTCCGTGTTCTGCTCGCATTGGCCAGGAGTGTGCTTTGCGTAAAACGACTGGGATAACGTTGCTGCATTGCCTGCTCAAAACGACCATTACGTTGGATCTGTTTTATATAGCGGGAGGAGGTGCGATAATGATCATTGCGATGGGTGAGAAGTTTTTGCTGGCGGCCAGGGGATGAGATAAAGAGATAGACATAGTGACCGCGAGAATTAACCTGCTGTTCCAGTTGATCGTCTGAGATTGTGTGCCAGATGGGGATTTGATCCGCTTCGGGGTAGTCCCAGATCTCTCGATAGTAACGATTGACACCGCGTCCCTCTAATATGGCGCGTTGATTTTTAATGAAGAGCACAAAAAGTGGATCGTCACCTCGTGCACAGCGTGAATCATTGTTATTCAGATCCTCACACGCTTTAATGGCAAAGGAATCTTCGCTTTTAACCATCTGGAAGCGGACCAGGCCATCCCCTTCAAAGATCTCATTGAGTCGTTGTTCAAATTGATCTAAATTTTTGGCATTATTGAAGGCTGTTTTGACATCTTCTAAATTGATAAAACCATAAGAGGCGGGGGCGGTGAGCCACTCTTCGACGGCATCATAGGGATCTTCAAAGATTGCAATGAGCATAAAGAGAATGAGTGCAATGAAAATATTTCTGAGCATCTTTAATTATCCCTTTAGCATTTTTAAGAAAACAATGTTTAGATAGGGTTTAAAACAGGGTAACACGTTTGGGAAAGGTCTGATTTTGGATATCAGATCCAAAGGATAAAATCAAGATCTATTCTTTGTAGATGGGCAAAAATTGGCACGATACTCAATTTTTTCAAACAGGTTTTTTTGGTTGGATTCACAATCCTTTATTGAATGCCTGGTAGAAAAATTGTTTCCTTCCTTTCCAGTACGGATATCGTCTATTCTGTCTATGGTGCAGTCTTTTCAGGAAAAAAGTAAAAATCTTGTTTTGCCAAGCTGCGCTGCTTTTGTCTATCTATTTGGAAAATAATAATGCTTAAAAAAGCCATAAATGGATTGAAGCCGACGACACCTGAATCAAAACCTTACCCGTTTTACAATCATTCAATTGGCGATCATTGAATGATTCGCATTGGAGAATAAGACCATGGAAACTTCGGCCAACACACAAAAAGGGTCAGATCTACTTGTCCGCTGTTTAGAAGCCCAGGGCGTAGAATATATATTTGGCGTACCGGGAGAGGAAAACCTGGATTTTCTAGAGTCTTTACGAAACAGTTCCATTAAACTTATTCTTACACGCCATGAACAAGCCGCTGCGTTTATGGCTGCCACCTATGGCCGTTTAACTGGCCGTGCTGCGGTGGCGCTTGCAACCCTGGGTCCTGGTGCGACTAATCTGACAACGGGTGTTGCTTATGCTCAGTTGGGTGGGATGCCATTGGTTGTCATTACCGGTCAGAAACCCATTAAAAGAAGTAAACAGGGCCGTTTCCAGATTCTTGATGTTGTAGCCACGATGGCGCCGATAACCAAGTTAGCTGAGCAGGTTCCTTCTGCCGATAAAATTCCTTCCTTGGTGGCTGAAGCCTTTAAGCGAGCCGAACATGAACGCCCTGGGGCTGTGCATCTGGAGTTGCCAGAAGATATTGCCCGTGAAGAGAGTGATAATCTTCATATGACAAAGGTCTGGCTGCGCCGACCACAAGCGGACGCGGTAGCCATTCAACGGGCCGCTGAGAAAATCAAGCAGGCGTCCCGACCCTTATTGATGTTGGCCGCAGGGGCTAATCGTCGTCGTGTGTCTGACAGTTTGCAGGCATTGGTCTCAAAAACCGGTATTCCCTTTTTTAATACCCAGATGGGGAAAGGCGTCCTGGATGAACGTCAGGAGACCTTTCTTGGTACGGCGGCCCTGACTGAGGGCGATTACATGCACTGTGCGATTGATCAAGCGGATCTTATTATCTGTGTGGGGCATGATGTGACTGAAAAACCGCCAGCAATTATGGGGCATACAGGGACTGCAGAAGTGATTCATATCAACTTTTATGCCGCAGAAGTGGATGATGTCTACTTCCCCACCCAGGAGGTGATTGGTGATATTGCCGGCTCCATTAGCCAACTCCATGAACAACTGGAGCCACAATCTCATTGGGATTTTGGTTATTATTACAAAATTTCCAGAGAGCATAAAGTACGCATTACTGAACGTGCAGATGCCGATGATTTTCCGATCAAGCCGCAACGCTTTATCCGCGACTTACGCCGCGTTGTGCCGGAAGATGGCATACTTACCCTGGATAACGGAATCTATAAAATCTGGGTGGCGCGAAACTATGCGGCATATCAACGCAATACCGTTCTATTAGATAATGCTTTAGCCACCATGGGAGCAGGCTTACCCTCTGCAATTGGTGCCAAAATCACCCATCCCGAGCGCAAGGTGATCGCCGTGTGTGGCGATGGTGGCTTCATGATGAACAGTCAGGAGTTAGAAACGGCGGTTCGGTTAAAGCTGGATCTGGTGGTCATTATTTTACGCGATGATGCGTATGGTATGATCAAATGGAAACAGCACGCCATGGGATTTGACAGTTTTGGCCTCGATTATGGGAATCCCGATTTTGTTGCTTATGCCAAAAGCTATGGTGCGCATGGTTGGCGGATTGCATCAACGGAGCAATTTGCCGATCGATTATCCTTTTGTCTGGAAACGCCTGGCGTCCACATCATTGATCTACCAATTGATTATAGTGAAAATCAGCGGGTTTTGACTGAAGAGATGGCACTCCAGCAGTGTGAGGTGGCCTGAATAGAAGCGGACACGCGCCCCAGAATTTTGAACCATACCTATTTTTGAGATATCGGGGCGCATGCCCCAATCTCAATATTTTTCAGGATTGGCAAAATCTATCCATCTGCCCACAGGATCCTCTCATAAAGCATTTTTCCCGTCGTATCCGGTCCAGAATACGCTCTATTTTAACTTCTTTTGATTAAAGAATGCGATGATTCAGCGCGGGAATACGCTTGCGACAGGCGGTAATCCGACTTTGATCCAGTTCCGCTACGGTAACCCCTTCACCATCGGGTACTTGGGCGATCACACTTCCCCAAGGTTCGATAATCATGGAGTGACCATAGGTGCGTTGACGGCCTGCATGAACGCCCCACTGATTGGGTGCCAGCACATAAGAAAAGTTCTCCACCGCCCGTGCCTGGAGCAGAAGTTGCCAGTGATCTTTTCCGGTACTCAAGGTAAAAGCGGCGGGAACAGAAAAGATGGTGGCGCCCTGCTGGCTTAGGTTTCGATAAAGTTCAGGAAAACGGACATCATAGCAGACGGTAAGGCCCAGTTTACCCCAGGGCGTTTGATAGAGTACAGGCTCACGACCTGCCTGAATGGTGGTGGACTCCCGAAAGGTTTGGCCTTTACCTAGGTTGACATCAAAGAGATGCATTTTATCGTAGCGTGCCACAACAGAACCCTGAGGATTAATCAGGAGTGTTGAGTTGGAGACTTTATCTCGATTCTCCGTAGAAAAAGGGATCGAGCCACCGATAATCCAGACCTCTTTCTGTTTTGCATACTGGCGTAGAAACTGTAACGTTGGACTCTGAAGGGGATCTTCTGCCTTTTCCAACTTATCGCGTTCAGAACAGCCGATAAAAGAGAAGTTCTCAGGAAGTGCAATCACCTGAGCCCCTTGCTTCAGGGCCTGGTTCATCCACTGTTCGGTCTTCTCCAGGTTATCATCACGGTTCGGGCCTGAGGTCAGTTGAACAACCGCTGCGCGTATGTTTTCAGCCATGATTTTTCTCGCTACTGTGCCAACATCGGATCAAGCTTTCCATCGAGTTCCAGTTCGTAGAGATCATCACAGCCACCGATATGTTGGCCATTGATAAAAATTTGTGGCACCGTCCGCATGCCATTGGCTTTTTCAACCATTTCACTACGAAGTTCTGGCTGTTTATTCAGATTAATCTCTTTATAAGTGACCCCTTTTTTATCAAATAGCATTTTCGCACGAACGCAGAAGGGGCATACGGTGGTGGTATACATTATAATTTCAGGCATGGTCATCTCCTTATATCAATAATGAAAGTAGAAAAAAGGCTATTCTAACGGTTTGGTGGCGTATGCGCCAGGCATACGACCGCAATTCTTGCCACAGAAGCCTGGCGGAGTGCTGTAACCATCGCAGAGACTGTTGCACCAGTGGTATAGACATCATCAATGAGCAGGATATCTTTGCCAGCTAAACGTCTAGGATCGGCTCTAAAGGCGCCCTGCATGTTGCTCATGCGCTGGTGAAACTTTAATTGAACCTGGGGTGTGGTGCGGCGTACTCTTTTAAATGCCCGGGTTTCTAGAGGTCTGTTTAACTTTTTAGCCAATGATCTGGCTAAGAGTGCGGCTTGATTATAGCCTCGTTGCCAGAGTCTTTGATAGTGGAGTGGGGCGGGTAGAATGATCTGTGGTGCTTCCCATAGTAGATCATCCCCGAGACGTTCCCAGAGCAGTTGTGTCAGTACGGGCGCCAGTTCTGGTTGATCACGAAACTTAAAGGCGATGATGGCATCGCTGAGTGGTGCATGGTAGGTAAATGCAAAGTAAGTGGCATCGGGTGTATGGGCGGTGACATGACAGGCGGGACATCCCCAGGTGGCGTTATGATGTTGTGCTTGTCCACAGCGCAGACAGAACGCCTGGGGAAATGCGGGCAGTTTACGGTCACAGGCACCACAAATCGGTCTTTTTGTGTTGGCTTTTGTTTTTTTACAGAAAATGCAGCGGGATGGGTAGAAGAGATCCAGTGTGGTGGATAGGGCTGTCTTTAGGTGTGTAACCAGATAGGGCACCATAATGTAAGAATCTCTTCGCTTTTTTTAAATCAGATTACTGGCGTTTCAGGGGATTGGGTAGCGGTAGGGGAATGGTTCCTTTTTTAAGGATCTGTTGAACGGTTTTCTTGGCATGTTTTTCTATTGCGTTTTTCTTTTGGGATGTGGTCGTATCGATCATTGCGGGTTGTAAGGAGTCTAAAATAATCATATCCGGTGTGACATCGGATTGGATAATATTTTTATCCAGCGACTCTTCGGCCTGTTTTGATGTTTGTTCTGGTGCTTGCTCTGCTTTTTGTTCGATTGTTTTTTCTGCTTGTGGCGCTTCTTTCTCTGGTACTTCTGGTATCTCAGGAAGTGGCGCGGGTGGAATGAAAGAGGCACCTGTACCACCAATGGCACATCTTCCCAAAGGCATGTTCACACGGGGTTGATATGTGGGTTTGATCGCTTCGCCTAGATGACGAAACTCTAAACGCACCTCAACACGCCGACTCTCACTGGGGCTCGATTTTATACTGGTGGTTGAGGCGCCATCAATAATGAGCATCTGGCGGAGCGCATTGCGTTGTGTCTGGGTCAGTGGTGTGGCAATCAGTGCACAGACCACCGCCTGTGCGCGGTTTAAACTGAGATGAACATTATAGAGATAGGTGCCGGTTTCATCGGTATAGCCTTCGATGTGGACACGTTTTAACCAACGCTGGCCCTCATGGCTTGCTTTTACCTTGAGAAGAAGGGGGACAAAATCCTGAAGTTTTTTAATCGCCTCTTTGGAGAGTTGATAACTGTTGTGGGCAAATCTGACTTTCTCACCAAAGCTGATGGTATGGTTGGTCTGATTGATGTGGATCTCTAGATCGCGCTTTTTTGCGGCCTGATCCAGTCCCACCAGAATGGATTCAATATCGGTCTCCTGCGCTTTTTTCTCAACCAAAGAGCGCGATGAAACCGCGACCATCGAGATGCTCATAACCACCAGAAAGAGCATGACCAGTGCGGTCATGAGGTCAGCAAAACTGATCCAGAAGGGGCTCTCTGTGGTCTCTGTTCGGATTTCTGGGGCATGATATCTCACGGCTTTGTTTCCGTTAGGCTTCGGGGTAGGTTGCGCGGACGCTGTTACGGATATGTTGTGTCAGTTGATTGAGCAGATCTTCAGAGAGATTAAAAAGGCGGGATAGGTCAGGACAAAAACGGTCCCAGTCTGGTGCACTGGTCTCTTCAGCAGCATGGTCTGCAACCACAAGAAGACCGTGCAGTGTGGCATGTTTCAGAATATCCCGCTTCTCTCCTGGTTTGAGTATGGTTTCAGGATCATGATGGGTTAAAATCACTTCAGGAATGGGTTTGGGCAGATGGAGGGATTCGGCAAATGCCGCTCCCATAAGACAATGATTGGTTTTAAAATTTTGATTCTCTTGTTGAATCAGTGCGGTTCCGCCCCGATGGCGTGTATTCTCATAGAAGGCGAAATAGTCTGGATAACGGCGCATCAAAAGAAGCAGACCTGCATCATGAAACAGTCCTAAGGTGTAGGCTTCTTCGGGATCGATGGTGGGAAGGTAACCACTGCGAAAAGCAGTGGACTCTTTTTGCAGAAGTATGGCGGCTTCACGCGCTGCACAGGCGGAAAACAGGCTGTGATCGCGAATACTTTGCAGCGGATTATCAAAGCGAATCAGGGGGGAATCAAGAAAAATTTCATTCACCACTTCGCGTGTTTTTTCAAACCCTAACAGAATCACCGCCTTCTGAATTGAGGCGATGCGCTCTTTGTGCTGTTTAAGATCGGTATTTGCGTGTTTAAGGAGTGTGGCGGCGAGCAATACATCTTTCTCGAAGATGGCAATAATCTCTTCTAAGTTGGGGGCAAAGGTTTTAAATGCTTTGGAAGCTTCCAGGAGAATCGGTGGTCGGGAGGGTATTGTGAGTTCTTTAATCTGTTTGCGTGCCTGCTTGAGTGCCTGTTTGAGTGGATTGTTACCCATGTTTTTTTGCCTTTAATCGCGTCTTTGATGATTCAGCAAAGATCAATTGGAGTGTCTGCATTTTTTTAGAGTAAACTACCGCGCCTGACAGCCTGACGCGCCACATTGACCTCGGTATGCATTTGGCTCTTTTGGGCTTCAAGCCATCCTTGTAATAGATAGGCTAAGTGTTCCTGATTGACGGGGAGTGTCTGTTGAAAATGATCGGAGGCCAGTTCCAACTCCAGGAGTTGATCGAGTTTATTTGCAAGTTGATTGAGTGTTTTATGGAGCGTGTTGATTTGATTCTTTTTTTGCAGTGGAGACGCCACGGTGAGCAGAATAAGCAGTTGGTTGGTTGCCTGAATTAGTTGCGGTATATCAGTAATTGGATTAGCGAGCGGAGGGGGTAGTGCATGCTCTTTTTGGCGCCATTTGGCCAGTAGTTTTTCAAGACGTGGTTTAAAAAGGCTCACCGATGTTTTTTTGAGTATATGCTGCTCTTTGGTATCCAACGTTTCTCGCCAACCCCGGATATATAACCAGTGGAAGAGTCCAAAGATAAACCGGGTGGCACGATGGCTACGGAGTGCGGTGAGGGCATGATCCCGTGTTAAAAGAAATTTTTTCAACCATTTCTCATCCAGTATATAGAGCCCTTCTTGATCGGCAAAAGCGCTTTTAAACTGGGCTAATGTTGCCCCCTTAAAATGGCTCCATTGGGTGGCTGGTTTTAAGGCATTGATTAGCCATTGGCTCTCCTGGATCAACTCTTTTTGTATGGGGGCGGGAAACCAGGGTTTAAAGGCTTTGATCAGGGAGAGAAGATCTTCTAACCTCTGATGGGTAGCGAGAAGGGCTTCTGCTTGAACTTTTGGTGTGCCATAAAAAAGCGCGGGTAGGTTATCGAAGAGTGTTTTTAAGGGGTGGTGGAGTGCATGAGAAAAACGTGTCTCAGCGGCGATTTTTTTAGGGATGGCTTGCAGAGGTGCGTTGGAGGATTTATAGGGCATCTCGGTGAGCAGATGATAGCCGCGTTGTAGGGGAGAGATGGTCTCAGGAATCAGTTCTAAGTATTGAATCAGATTAAGCGCGGTTTGAAAAAGCCGTGCTTCTTTGCCCTCTAGAAGGACAAGTGTGAGATCGTGGAAGGGGGTGTTTTGTGGTCCAACCTCTAAGATACCGCGCTCTTCAACCAGATGCAATGCGGCATCAGGAAACGCTAGATACCAGACGCGCCGTTGTCCACTCAGATAGATGAGCGGGCGCAACATGGAGCCTTTAATATCGCCTAAAATCTCTTCTGCTTCAGGGAAAGATCTTAACAGATTTAAGTTGGGCTCATCCTTTGTCACGGCGGTGACTGGCAGTCCTAGTTTATGCTCTTTTTGCAGTGGGTCAGCGATAAATCCAGCGGGGCGGAGCATCTGAGACCAACCCTTGGCATTCCAGCGCACCACAAGTTCACAGGATTTTTTGGCAATCGGACAGCCGGCGGCATCAAAGCCAATTTCGGCAAAGGGTTCTGTCTGTGTGGCTGTTTGAGCGGCGCGAATGGTTGCATTTTTAGAGAGATCAGGCCGTTTATCCTGATTTGGTTTTTGAAAACGAATGGTGTGTGGCGTGGTCATTTTCATGCTCTTAAAATTCCTTTGTCTCATGAACGCATCATTTATTTAACTTTCAGGCGTTTGCGCAGATGATCCATGCGTTCACCGAGCATCTCCAGAAATACTGCCTGCTCACGACTGGTACTGGAGACGACCTGATCCAGATGGTTGGCCAGATGATCGGATTGGTGACGGTTCTGTTCAATCAGTTTTTCGCGCATCTGCACCATATCCTGACTGATATTATGGTTAAATTGATCCATAATGGAGAGCAGACCCTGATGGCGTTGATCGGTCTGGGAGAGTATGCCTTTGATCTGTTCGGTGAGTGCAGAAGCCTCTTCCTGGCTATTCTGGGTCAGTTGGGTCAGCCATTTTTCAAGGGAGGTTTGTAAGACTTCTCTTTCGGTGGCCAGATTATGGCGCATATGGTCAATGTCTTTGGAAAATACCTCGAAGGTATTTTCCACTTTATTGATCATGGGGGTTAAAATACGCTCGGTGAGTGTATCACTCTGCTGCTGTTGATCCTCTTTTAAACGTTGCAGGCTACTGCTTAGGTTCTGGGTTGCGGATTGTAATGCCTCTTGCAGTGAATCTTCTAGTCGTTGGGCGCGTTGCTCATTATGGTCGGTGAGCAGAGAGATCAAACGGTCAGTGCGTGTATCGGCCTGTTTGTTGTGGCGTGCTTCGCTCTCTTGCTGTCTTTTACGCAGTTCGCTGGCAATCTCTTCTAGCAGTTCTGCCCGATGGATGCGTTCGCGTTCGGACTGCTGTGTGATGAGTTGATTGCCCTGTTCTCTTAAGCGAGAGGCCATCTCTTCTAAGAGAATGGCGTTGTGTTCGCGTTCCTGTTGGCTTTGTGCTTTGAGAAAATGGCTGGTCTGTTCACGAAGTTTCTCTGCAATGCGCTCTAAAAGTTCCGCTTGATGTTGGCGGTCCTGTTCAGAGCGTTGGCGATCTTGCTCGGCATTTTCTGTGCGTAGCGTGGTGGCGATGCGCTCTAAAAGTTCTGCTTCTTGTTTGCGGCGCTCTTTCTGGCTCTGGGCATTGAAGGCTTTATGCTGATCCTGCACCGTTGAGGTGATGCTTTGGGTCAGTTGTGCCAGATGGGTCTGTTCGGCTTCACGGCGGGTTTGTTCGGCTTTCTGTTGCTCTTGACGCAGCGCTTTTGCGACCGATTCTAAGAACTGGTGATTCTGTTGCTGAACGTTCGCTCTTACCTGCTCTAAGAGGGTACTGTTTTTCTCTTCGGTTTGTAAGAGATGTTCTTGGATCACCGCCTCACCTTGTTGATCAATGGTCTGGCTGAGCTCTTCGAGTAACTTTTGGTGATACTCCTGTTGCAACGTCCGCTGTTGACTCTCCTGGTGGCTCTGCTGTTTTTGCAGATCTTCCTGGAACTGTTGGGTGAGTTCAGATTGATGACTGAGCAGGGTTTGCTCCAGATTGGTGGTGAGATCTTTCTGGTTGAGATCGATCTGCGCTTTGATCTGTTTTAGATGCTGCGCTTGAATATTTTCAAGCAGATTCTGCTTTTGTAAGAGGGCTTTCTCTAAGGTATCACTGAGCTGTTGCTGATTTTCGCTGTTCTGATTTTGATGCGTCTTAAGTGTCTGATTCAGGGCCTGTTGTTGTGCCTCTTGCTGCGCTTGTTGTGCTTTTAGATCATTCTGGAGTTGTTGGGTAAGCATCTCTTGATGGGTGAGCAGCGTCTCTTTTAAGTTTATGGCGAGATTTTGCTGATTGAGATCAATGTGGGTTTTAACCTGCTGTAGATGCTGCTCCTGGATGGTTTCAAGCTGCATATGTTGTTGTGTGAGTTTCTCTTGCACAGTTTCCCCAAGCTGTTGCTGCGTTTGATCCTGGTGAGTCTCCAGTGCTTTTTGCAGTTGGGTTTGAATCTGCTGCTGTTGGGTGTTGAGCAACTGCTCCTGTTGCACCATGGTATCGGTGAACTGTTGGGTCAGTTGATGCAGATGGGCTTGTTGTGTTTC
>JBQGBW010000083.1:0-18285 GCA_052043475.1 Magnetococcales bacterium HHB-1 | reverse complement strand
GAGAATACACCCAACACAAGACAGTCAACCTTCTGACTGGCTAATTTTTGATCCAGATAACAGAGTCTAAAGCTCATTTAACAGTTGTCCTTTTTTTGAGCCACAATTTCTCTTAGATTAGACAATCGTTGGCCATGATATCCAAATATCATGCTACACTTATCTTAACATGATCTGTTGCGTAGTGCTTCATAAAGATATTTCCACCTCTTACCAAGCAAGGCGACACCCAGCAATGCACCGTATCTCCCGCTATCTTTTTTCTGAATGCACCTGGACTGTGTTAATCACACTCACGGTAATGACATTTATCGCCTTGTTGCCCCAAGCGTTACAATTAGTTGATCTTTGGGTTAATAAAGGGGTATCCGCACAGATTTTAGCAGAACTCACCGCTTTAGTGATTCCAAAATTTATTGTGCGCAGCATCCCCATGGCCCTCCTTTTGGGTATTTTACTCGCTTTAGGGCGCATGTCTCAAGATAGTGAGATGGTTATTTTAAAAGCAAGCGGAATCAGCCTGCTTCAGATCGCGCGTCCCATCGCTTTTTTAATCCTGCTCTCCACGCTGCTCTCTCTCTGGTTAAACTGGGTATGGGTACCGCAAACCCGCCATATGTTCTCGAAGATGCGTACCGCATTAATCAGTTCTGTTCCTTTCTCCATTCAACCTCAAACATTTACCCGTGCAATTCATGGTATCACCATTTACGTTAATGAACAGGATCAAAATGGACGAACATTTCACGGCCTCTTTGTGCATGACCACCGCAACCCAGAACGCCCGGTTACCCTCACCGCCAAGAGCGGCTATCTCCAAAACAGCAATGAGAGTACCATTTTATTCCTCACCAACGGTAGTCGCCACCATAAAACACCCAACTCGGGCTATCGCCAACTCAATTTCTCCTCCTACAATCTCGATTTAGGCGTCTCTCTGGGATTAAAATTCTCACAGAAAAAAGATAAACTCGAAGAGATGACCCTAGAAGAGTTGCTCATTTTCATTCAAAATGCCACCAGACAGAACAAACGAGAAGCAACCATGGAACTTCACCGCCGCTTAGCGGTGCCAATTGCTTCACTTATTTTAGGAATGCTCGCCATCCCTCTAGGCATTCAATCACACCGTTCAGGACGCGGTTACGGCTTTGTTGTCGCCATTATCCTGCTGATTTTACACTTCCTACTACTCACTTTAGGTGAATCGATGGCAGAGAAACAGTTTTTCGATCCCCTGGTTGGTTTCTGGCTACCCAACCTCCTGATGGCCATCCTCACCATCTATGTCTACTATCTTACCCAGAGAGAACGCCCCTTTAAAGCCGCACTCTGGCTGGCACAGATGATCTCTGTCTTTCCGCAACGTTTTCTTCTACGTGGTGGCGCGCGTCCACCACAAGGGGTATAAGAGATGCCCGTACTCTATCGCTATCTTCTCAATCTCTTCCTGATGGGATTTTTAAAAATATTCATGGTTTTCATGGGGCTCTTTTTCCTCTTGGATGGCGCCGATCAGATCCGCCGCTCGGCAAAACTGCCCAACGCCTACTGGCCCGATATTCTGCTCCTGATTGTCTTTCGGATGCCCGAATATCTCCTGCGTTTCATGCCCGCCATTGCACTGCTCGCCACCCTTTTGGTGCTCTCTAAACTCTCCCGCCAGAGCGAGATCACCGTGATGCGCTCCAGCGGTTTTTCTCTGCACCAACTGCTCACCCCTTTTCTATTAGGAGGGTTAATCATTGGTAGCGTTCAACTAGCGATTCTTGATCAAATTGTACCACGCACCAATCTTTTTGCCCAAAATATGTTCGACTACTTAAATAATAAAAGCCCTGAGCCTAACACCATCCATCGTGGTGCGCAGGATGTCTGGTTACGGGATAAACAGCAGATTGTTCATGCAAAGCGTGTCTCAGCCCAGGATCAAGTGTTACTTGATATTCTCGTCTTTAATTTTAATGAGCATTTTCAGTTAGTCAGCCGTGTGGATGCCCGCAAGGCCGTTAAAGCACAAGAGGGCTGGTATCTCTTTGATGGTACGGAGTATCGCTTTGGTGCTTTTATTGAGGTAGAACCCTTCGATCTCCGCCCCTGGGAAGCAGAAATTAAAATTGAGCAACTCAACCAGCGCACCCCACAACCCCAGTTTCTCTCCTTAAACGCACTCTGGAACTATGCCGAACGCTTAAGCCGTGAGGGCTATACAGCCGCGCCTTTCTGGACCCTCTTCTACCGCAAACTGGCGGATCCACTCACCACACTTACCGCCATTCTCCTAGCCTTCCCCTTTGCCCTTACCTGGAGTCGCAGCAGCAATACCATACGCCCCATACTGATTGGACTTCTCGCAGGTTTCTGTCTGTTTGTAATTATTGATCTCACCACCGCACTGGGTATGGGGGGCCGTCTCCCGCCCCTCCTCTCCGCCTGGAGTCCTGTGGCCTTCTTTTCTGGGATCGCGGGCTTCCTCTTTTTACGCATGGAGGAGACCCACAAAACTTAAAAATGCGTTTACATATCCCGTACATGAAACGCATTGAGCAGCAGATCAATGCCCACCATCTGGGTTGCATGAGCAATGGCCTCAAAGATATCCACCTCCGACCATCCCAATGCTTTTAAGGATTCCATATCTTCCACGGTTAGGCTATTCGAATCACGCATCACCTTTAAAATAACCATTAAAAGCGCATGGGCATCTTTATCCAGAGGTGCCTCCTGGGGATTTTTTCGCACCTTTTCAATCTGTTGTAAAGAGAAACCGTGATGCTCCATCAACAGCCACTCATTCAATCCCACACAATAAGCGCATCTGGTTTTACCCGCAATCAGAAGACGCGCCCAGGCAAGCAATGAACTTTTTGAGAAGATGGGATGGGCCATCAGACGCGTGATGTTAGAGACCGTTGATTGTAAAAATCCAGGACTCACCGCATAGAGTTTCTGCGCCTCAGGCACATGGCCTAAAAAGGATTCCATCTTCTTAAAGATCTCCGCCACCTCTCCTGTCGCCTCTTCGGGTCGCACCAGTTTAATCAAGGCCATAACTTTAACTCCTAAATAAAAGTGTGTTATATTAAAATAATAAATCAGAGTATAAAATAAAAATATCCCATCACAATCCAACAAACCATACATCGAGAATAATTGATCATGATATATTGAGACTCCACATCCAAACAAATCCACTTAATCTGGCCTTTATGAACTCTATAAAGAAGCAAATAAGCATATTAGAAAATACTGAAATTCTTATGAATTGCATCGCATTTGTAACCATTTTGTTATTATTTTCTCTTGCTAAAGCCTAATAAATTTTATAAACTGTCCGTTACGTACATAAAAGATTGAAAATTTATTGGGCACCTCAATAAAGGAATGCTCTTATAAACTTTATAAGGTAAGGAAACATGGATCATCAACAGGACGTGTATCATCTACAGCCACTGTTTCGTAATCGAACCCTCATCCTCAGTGGTGGTCTGCTTATCATGTTGGTGACAACAGTTGGGCTTCTGTCCGACTCTTCACAAATCCTCCAACAAGATGCACTCTATGGTCCTCTGATTGCCGCCAGCAAAATTTTCCTCCCACTCTTTTTTACCCTGGGACTGGTCTATTTTCTCTCTGGCGTAAAAAAATGCGCAATCTGCGGTAAAATTTTCCTCTGGAGAAAAAACCGCCAACATCAAGATGACCTGCATTAACACAATCTGAGCCTAAACAAAAAACAGGCTTTATGCAATCGATAAAAGAGCGCTTTTTATGGGCGCTCTTTTTGCATTTTAATTTGTGGTAGACAATAGAGAAGAAAAGATTTATCATGTCTCCCCGTGATGCCGATAATGTGTAGAGAGAGCGTAAATCAATTAAAGATTCGTGGCGTTTTTCTAAACGAATCCCATATGGAAATTTCATTCAAACCCGATTGAAACAGTCATAACAACGCATGCGATACAATAAACGCGCATGATGCGAAGATGACGGCTTGGAGAATGCGGTTCTTGTATGTAATACATTGTTGCATAACAGCCCCTCTCCTTCTGCAAGACGCGCTTTAAACAGATAGGGAGAATCTTGTTTTAAAATCTTTTGTAATGCAACAAGTGCCGACTGAACAGATGCATCCTGAGACCAGAGAATATTTTTTTTGCGCGCGGTATAACGCATATGAAGCTGGTCATCAAGAACCTGAAAAACAGGGCCACTGATCCTTGGACGTAATGTTTTTCCACCCTTGATAAAGGCGGGTATAACCAAAACATCCGGTTGCGATAACGCCTCAATGTACGCAGGATTTTCATCACGAAGCTGCATATAAACCAACTCATGATCCAATAAACTGTTCTCACCGCCCTCTATCGCCGGTTGAACACAGTGCAGTATCAAACCGCGAATCGAACGCTCTAAAGTATTGTAATAACCATCTGTATGCCAATGCAGTGCAGCGGTCTGATAAGGAACAAAACGACTCTTCTCACTCTTTTCTAACGATGGTGTTAGTGCGGTAATGCCATCCTCATCCGCACCCGGATTAAAGTCGGGTCGAACAGAAGGCATGAGCTGCTCTAAAAGTGCGCGCGTCGCCTTTCTGCTATCAGAACATGCACTAGAAAAGCGATAAAGTACCATATTGGTCTTAGCAATACATTGTAGAATTAATTTTTCCTCCTGTGCCGTGAGTGAAAATGGATCCTCAATAGAACAGAATAGTTCCTCAACATGGGCAGGATACCCTTTTAACTTCGTTTCTCTCCACTGTTGGAATACCGCATCACTCTGCCACTGGAGAGGCGTTTGTTGTTTTATCACGGTTTTTACCCTCTTTAACAAAAAATTATGTTATGTTTACTCAAAAACAATACATATTGTTTTAAACTGTACCTGTTTCTATTATGATTCAAATTCAATTTGATCAAGGTTCGCTCCTCTTAAAAGGCTCCGCTAAAGCCATGGCCCCAATCTCCTCTTATGTGGCCTGGGATAAACGGATACGCGCCTTTCGCAGTGAAGGAAGACACTACGGACCCATTGTACTCACCCTCTTCCGCCAGAAAATCCCCTTTAAGGATCAGGCGAAAGCGTTCGAGAAACATACCTTTCAGACAAAGGATGAGTTCTCACCCCGCCCCCATCAAGCCAAAGCCATTGAACGCTGGCGCCAGGCCGATGGACGCGGCATTGTTGTGCTGCCCACCGGTGCAGGAAAAACCCTGGTGGCCCGTTTAGCCATCGCCCAGGTGAAACGCAACACGCTCATTTTAGTCCCCACACTGGATCTACTCAACCAGTGGCATGAGCAACTCAGTGAGAAGTTTCCTAAAACCACCATCGGCATGATCGGTGGCGGCGTGCGCACCATCGAAACCATCACGGTGAGCACCTACGACTCCGCATTTATCAATATGGAGCATATCGGAAACCAGTTTGGCTTTCTGATCTGTGATGAGTGTCATCATCTGCCCGCCCTCTCCACCCGCCAAGCCGCCATCATGAGCATCGCGCCCTTCCGTTTAGGTCTGACCGCCACACCAGAACGGGAAGATGGTCTCGAAGATGTGATGATGGATCTCTTAGGACCGGTGGTGCACCGTACTGAAATTACTGAGCTTGAAGGCGAATTCTTAGCCCCCTATAATCTGGAGCATATCGCGGTTGATCTCGATGATGATGAACGGAAAGCCTATGATAACGCCTACCAGCAGTATCGTAGCTTTGCCGACTCCTGTGGCGTCGATTTTCGCTCACGCAGCGGTTGGAGCCAGTTTATTCAGGTCTGTGCACGCTCTCGTCAGGGACGCGCCGCCTATGCCGCCTACCTCACCCAAAAACGGATCGCACGCGCCTCCCGCGCCAAACTACGCACGGTCTGGAAACTGCTCTCCCAACACCGTGGCGAACAAGCCATCCTCTTCACCGATGATAATGCCACCGCCTACACCATCGGCGAAACCTTTTTTCTTCCTGTACTCACCTATAAAACCAAAAGTAAAGAGCGTAAAGCGATGCTGGCCGCTTTTCGTGAACGAAAACTGAGCGCCATGGTCACCTCCAGAGTCCTCAATGAAGGCGTAGATGTGCCTGAGGTCTCGGTAGGCATTGTGGTTTCAGGCACCGGTTCCGTAAGAGAACATGTACAACGTTTAGGACGTATCCTAAGACCGCGTGAGGGAAAACAGGCCGTGCTCTATGAGCTGGTCTCTAATGAAACCTCCGAAGCCTACACCAGCGAACGCCGGCGCCAACACCTTGCTTATCAACAGAAAGCACCACCCTCTTAAAGAATTTCAAATAAAAGAATAAACCATTTAGAATTTCTCTCCATGCATTTATCTATAGATAAATAAAAATGTTAAAAAAAGATCTTCTCCGTTTTGATTGTAATAGCGCGCAAATTTTTCCCCGCTTTGTGGATACCAATGATCTCAGCTTAAAAGAGTTCTGTGTACAACTGCTCACCATCTACCGCCACGGCATTGGCAAACCCCAAGAAGAGATCAGCGGTTTAACCATGCCTGTGATTCGCGGTTCCAGATCACCGCTCACCTCCAGAGGACTGAATAAACTGCTTTTAGACCGTTGCGAATTCCAAAAGGCGGATGACACCCTGCAAGCGTGGCGCATGGAGGTCTTTGAGGCCAGTGCAAAACGAATGGAAGATCCCAATCAGGATACCCTCTACAGTTTCCGTCAACAGGTGGCTCTGGATCTTAAAAGCAGCGCTGAGGAGATCGAAGAGAAACTCTACTCCGATCTTCCTGAACGACAACCCCTGCTCACCTTTGAGCCCTTAAAGCCCATTGAACTCCTACAACGCTACAATATGGCCCAGGCTCAGGGTCTGCTCTTCTGGGCCAAACAGGTACGCATCACCTTCAAAGACTCTAATGTGGAGAAGAGGCGGCAGATCTTTCAATATATTAAATGGTTTCGTCTTCTGGTACAGATCGAGGAGACCAAAAAAGATTCCTGTGTGCTCATTCTTGATGGCCCCCTCTCTATTTTTAGTGGTGTACAAAAATATGGTTTAAAGCTGGCGATGTTTCTGCCCGCACTCACCAAAATGAAAGAGTGGACACTCATTGCAGATATACACCGCCCTAATGAGAGTATCGCCACCTTAGCGCTTGATCAAACCGCAGAACTGGTCTCCCACTACACCAAACCCGAAGCCTATCGCCCCCCGGCACTGGATATCTATGCCAAAGAGTTTGCTGAGGCCAAAAGCGAATGGCTCTTAGCGGATGCACCTCAATTTCTCCCCTTAGGAGAGCAGGAGATCGCAATTCCTGACCTCACCTTTCAAAATAAGTTTGGCTTCTGTATCTACTTGGAGATTTTTCATCAATGGCATGCCACGCCACTCAAACAGCGGTTGAAGTGGCTGGATAAACAGCAACAACCCCCACCGCTCCTGATTGCTGTGGACCGTACACTGCGCAAAAAAGCAGAGATTAAAAAGCTGCTTGAAAAATCACCCTGGTATCAACACTATGGCTTCTCCTTCAATGAATTTCCCTTAGTTAATCGTACACTACAGCACCTTGAGCAGATGTGGAGCCGTGTGGTGCAGGCTTCCCAACGGCGCTGATTAATCCGTCACCGCTATTTTTTAATAAATTCTGGTTGTTTCTTTTTCGGCTTGAACAGCAGCTTCTCAATATACTGAATCGCTTCATCAACATTTTTAGCCACATGCAATGGGCTTTGACCAATAATGGTGAACAGGGTTTCACATTGACGTTCATCACCCAACAGTACCACCGGTTTCTTTCCTTTGATGGCTAAAGCGATCTCGGAAAGAGTACCTGCTCCCATTCCACAGGCGACGACCACATCACTGGAGAGGACGTTGATATTATTTCGTGCATTACCCATATCGGTGAAAATCGCAATATCTACCGCTTCAGATACGCGCCGACTGTCACCATCGGGAAGAATGCCCACGGTCAATCCCCCTTCGCTATGTGCGCCCTGGTTTGCGGCCTCCATCACCCCCACATTGCGTCCTCCTGAGAGAAGCACCCAACCTTTTTTAGCGATCTCAGCACCCAGAGCAAAAGCCCTTTTGATCTCCTTTTTATTGGCGCCATCGCCAGGCCCCATCACACCAATCAATTTCCTTTTCATCAACGCGCTCCTCTGTAACAATTGTTCTATCCTCTAAATGCCATAAAAATGGCATCACTGACCATTTACTTTATAAAGTTATTCGCTCAACCTCTACTACAATTTTGATAATCATTATGGAACTCTCGCCTGCACGCCGTTATACACCCAATCATCGCCGCAAAAAAAAATGGCTTAAGATTCTCTCTCAAGCCTATCACCTGATGGATCAATATATCGAAACCCACCTTAAGGAGGAGACCAAAAAACAGGGGCGCTCGGTGGCGTGCCAGACCGGTTGTACGGTCTGTTGCCATAATTTTGCCATCGCCATCACCGGAATTGAGATCTTTGGTTTAGCCTGGTTCGCAGTCGAGCAGATCCAGGATCAGACCACAAGAGAACAACTGAAACAGAATCTATTGAACCATGAAGACTCCGCAATCTGTCCCTTTTTAATCGATCAAACCTGTGCTGCCTATAGCATGCGTCCCTTCGCCTGTCGTGCGGTACATGTCTTTGGTATCCCCTGCCAGCCTGGAGAGAATCTTCTAGAGACCCGCGAAGCCGATGTCTGGTATCCCGATAAAGAGATCGCGCAAACGGTTTCACTGGAGATTTTACCCTTTTTTGGCATCTCGGGTAAAAAGATGAAAAAAACAGCCTATCGACGCGGCTTTCTTCTGCAACACACCTTCTCGATGGATGAGTACGACTGGCATGAAATTGCTGAGATGATCCCCTGATTGATAATCATCCACAGATAACAAGGGCACATGATCTGATCATGCGCCCTTGTTATCTATATCTCAATCAATAAATAAAAATAATCGACATCATCCAGCCTGTTTCAGTTTCTAGGAACAAGAAGACCAACCAATCCACCAACCGCAGTCGAGCCCATAGAGATCAAATTCACCATAAAAAAAATCACCGACACTTTAACATGCCGGTGAGTTTGTTCAAGCTATGCCTCAGCCGTGGCCGTTAAGGCTTGCTCAATCACGGTATCATCAACACCAAGCGCTTGTAGCTGATTCACAAACATTTGCAGTTTGCTATCCTCCAGCTTTTCTAAGTCAACCCGCATTCCCTGACCGATATAGTGACGCATCAGGGGTTGATAACCAGAAAAACCTAAAAGTGGTGCCATCCCTTTTAGATCTTCCACCACATCTTCGGGCATACGTAGGGAGATGGTCTTCATCGGACGATCTTTACGCAGCCTTTTTCTCAATTTATCCAGATTCATATCGCTAACCAGACAAACCAGCCTCAATAGGCTCAAAATAAAAAAGGCCCACCAGTGTTCATCACCAGTGGGCCATGCTTTTAATTTCGTCTGATCACTCCAAACGATCCTTCTTGTTTTCATCCAGCAGAAGGGAAGGAGGCTTAGCCGCTATTTCAGGAGCATGTTCAACGCTCTGTTGAGTCTTGCTCCACAAAACTTTACAAGAACTCATGAAATCACGCCATGACTTAATCTTCACGCTAAGGTCAAGATTAAGTCTATATTGTTGGATACTATTCATGATATTTTCTTCCTTCTTCTAGATGCAGACATACAAGATCGTCTGAAGAGATAAGCTCAGTCATATCTGTAGACCCCATGGTTTCGTCCACAGATTGAAAGCCTGGTGGCCCTGTCCAGCAATAATCCATTTTTACTCTCCTGTTTGTTGTGCTTCTTTTATAATCAACCCTGTTAAAATCAGGATTGGACAGATAAACTACAAGAATACCACATCAATAAAACAAAACAAAATATTTTTCAGCGCTGTCTCAAAAAAATATTCTCTCGACTTCCTCTCATATAAAGCCTATTCTAGGTAAGGATCTGTTTTCCCAAATCAAAGCCCTATCTCTAACACACCCATGAAAAAATTTTCCCTCCCCCATTTTCGTCTGCAATGGTCCTTCTTCTTGCCGCCCTTTTTAATTGAAAATGTGACACCATATGCGGTATCATTATATCATGGCAAAAGCAGATAAAATTATTCAAAGAATGAAAAACAATCCCAGAGACTGGCGTATTGAAGAGATTAGACATGTCGCACTACGACATGGTTTTGATATTCGTCAACCACGCGGAAGCCATATCACGCTTTCACATCCATCTCTGGAAATGATTTTAACAATTCCAGCGCACAGACCAGTTAAACCGATCTATATCCGTAAACTTCTCGATATGATCAATACACTTAGACAGGACGATTCAAATGAATGAGCCAGACTATCCTTTTACTGTTCGTCCATTAAGTGACGAAGATGGTGGCGGCTATCTGATTGAGTTTCCAGATCTTCCAGGCTGTATATCCGATGGTGAAACCATTGAAGAAGCCATCGCAAATGGACAAAATGCCGTACTGTCTTGGTTGGAAACAGCTCAAGAACAGAACCGAAAAATTCCATTGCCATCTTCAGTTAATCAGTTCAGTGGACAGTGGCGCATGCGTGTACCTAAAAGTATCCACGCCGCTCTGGCCTATCGTGCCAAGCAGGAAGGTGTCAGCCTGAACATGTTGGCCACAACCTTTCTAACAGAAGGGCTGGCCCGCCATTCAACATGATACAGCTTCTCACGATACAATAAACAAACGCCAACAAAACACTTTTTATCCACACACTCTCAACTTCTTCAGTAACCGCTCCATAACAGCAGATTATGTTCATATAGAATTTTTGGATTTATTGTCCATTCGCTAGGATCGCATTAATTATATTTTTGATTACCTGTCATTATGAAGCAGTTACGCTTATCATGGATAAAGATCTGTTTTCCCAAACCAAAGTCCTATCTCTAACACACCCATGAAAAAATTTTCCCTGCCCCGTTTTCGTCTGCAATGGCCCCGTCTACGCACCCTGCGCCAAATCTACGCCATTTTTTTCTTCACACTCTTTCTCTTTCTACTCTTTATGGCGGATGCTGGACGACTTCAGGGCTATGCGGTCTCCTGGCTTCTAGAAATTGATCCACTTACAGGCTTAGCCGCTTTTCTTACCAGTGGTACGGTCTATAAAGGATTGATATGGGGTCTGATTATCTTCATACCCACGCTTTTCTTAGGTCGTTTCTTCTGCTCCTGGATCTGTCCTTTAGGGATACTCAACCAGTTCTTCAGCTTTATCTTTAATCACCGTAAGGCCGCTGAAGCCAGCCGGATTAATGCCTACCGGCCAATCTTTCGTATTAAGTATTATCTCTTAGCCGCACTTCTCCTAGCCGCCCTCTTTGGTACACTGCAAATAGGCCTGCTTGATCCCATTGCTTTAACCACCCGCGCCTTTGCCCTCACCCTCTTTCCTGCACTGCAACATTTAGGTCTACCGCTCTCCATCCAACAACCAATCTTTCATGGCGGTATTCTGATTGCCCTGCTCTTTGTTGCAATCATCTTAGCCAACCGTCTACTTACCCGTTTCTGGTGCCGTACACTCTGCCCTCTAGGCGCGTTATTGGGACTCTTCTCTAAAGCGTCACTCTTTAGAATCCGCCGTAATGTGGATCTCTGTACCGACTGCAATCAATGTCAACGCCACTGTCAGGGTGGCTGTGATCCTCAAGCTGAACTCAGAATCAGTGAGTGCCACGTCTGTATGAACTGTATTGAGCAGTGTCCTGAACAGGCGCTTCACTATGGATTGCCGGAATCACGCTCCTCCATCCATAAACCTTTAGATATTCATAAGCGTCGCTTGGTTGAGAGCAGTCTCATCGGTGCCACCCTCTTTCCACTCTTAAGAGTCTCTAAAAGTGCCGCTAATAGCGCAGAATCACCAGTAATCCGTCCCCCAGGCTCACTGACAGAGACCGATTTTCTCGCCCGCTGCATTAAATGTGCGGCCTGTATGAAAGTCTGTCCCACCAATGTGCTGCAACCAACCCTCTTAGAATCTGGCTTAGAGGGGCTCTGGACTCCAATCTTAATCAATAAACTGGGTTATTGTGAACATCACTGTGTACTCTGCGGTCAGGTCTGCCCCACCGGTGCCATTGAAGCCATCTCAATCAAACAAAAAGTGGGTGACCCAAGCACCAAGACACCCCCCTTAAAACTGGGCACCGCTTTTTATGATCGCGGTCGATGCCTGCCTTGGGCGATGCAGATCCCCTGTATTGTCTGTGAAGAGGTCTGCCCCACATCACCAAAAGCGATCTGGTATCGTAAAAAAGAGGTCACCTTAAGAGATGGTTCTAAAAAGACCTTAAAACAACCTTTTGTAGACCCTGCACGCTGCATTGGTTGCGGCATCTGTGAAAATAAATGCCCCGTTAAAGACCTTGCCGCCATCCGTGTGACAGCGATTGGCGAAAGCCGTACGCCCGCCAACCGCATGTTGCTCAAAAAGCGCAACCTACTATAGATCCTCTTTCCTTTAAGAAGGCGTCTCTTGAACAGAGTCTTCAGAAGAAGTATCCGGGTTCTCCTGAACTTTTATAACCTGGAGTTCAATCTGGATCTCCCGCACCACATTGTTCATACGCTGTTCGGCTTCATGCACCTGTTCAGGTGTGATATTACCTGTCGCCAACTGTCCCTGCCAAGGCTCATCCAGAACAAACTGGGATCTATTCACATGAAAATCCACATCATAGAGCAGAGCAAGCGGTGTATTGGCAACACCAATACGCTGCCACTGAAGATTTTTCTCCCTTGAGAAGAGCGCCAGACCATTCGGGGTAATTGGACGCACATGGGTGGGATCATTGATAAAGACATCATGGCGCGGATGCGGTACATGGATATGAACCACCGCGCCTGGCTTACAGACCCGATAGATCTCCTGCATAATTTTTAAGAACTGTTCTGTCTCTGCACCAAGATGCTCTAAGACATGATACATAAGAATTTCATCGATGACATTATCCTGCCAAGGCCATGGGGTTTTCTCCAGATCCCAAATCAGATCCGCATCCCCAATTTTATCCACATTCAGATAACCCTCTTTTTTATCTGAACCACAGCCAAGATTAAGTCGTGTGGGTTCCACAATCGCCACTCCAAAGCAAGAATTACCAAAATTGCATGATTTATGCATCATTACGCATTGCGCATCCTCAATAGATAGAGTTTTGTCACACCCCGGATGCGAACACAATAGGAAAGCGCGCATGGATCAAAAAAAAACATATTTTACAGCATCCGAAGAAGAGACCCTCACCATGGCATCTATACTCGCCCATTATGCCAAAGCAGGCCAGGTACTCTCCTTAGATGGTGACTTAGGCGTGGGTAAAACCGTTTTTGCTCGTGGGTTTATACAAGCTTTGAATCATCATGATCTCTTTGTACCCAGCCCCACATTTACGCTGCTCAATGTCTATGAAGAGGGCAAAATTCCTATTTATCACTTTGATTTTTATCGCCTCAATGATCCAGAGGAGTTAACTTTTATTGGTGCAGATGAATACTTAGAGAGTGAACAGGGTATTACACTGATTGAATGGGCTAAGCGCGCCCCAGACTGGATCCCTGAAGATCATCTGAAGATTACCATGGATATGATTGATGATGGTGCAGGACGCAGCTTTCAATTTGCGGCCTATGGCCATAGGAGCGGAGCGCTACTAAATGACTTTAGAAAACAGTATTAAACTCACTCAAGCAGCAACCGATTTTCTCAACCACCACCTACCCTCACAAACGTGGCACACACAGATGGTCTCTGGCGATGCCTCCTTTCGTTCCTACTATCGGATTTTTGTCACTAAACCAAAGCCTGCCCGCTATATTTTAATGGATGCTCCCCCCGATAAAGAGGATTCCAACCCCTTTATCGATATTGGTCGGTTTCTTGCTGAACATGGTGTATGGACACCAGAGATCATCCACCATAACTTAGATAAAGGTTATCTTCTTTTAGAAGATATGGGTGATATCACATTCTTACGCGCCCTAGATCAAGGTGAAGCGGCCATCCCACTCTATAGAGCAGCGATCGATACCCTGATTCAGATGCAAAAAGCCACATTTAAAGGCCGCTGCATCGCCCATGAAAGAGCTTTTGATCATACCCTGCTCAAGCAGGAGTTACGACTGTTTACCGATTGGTATATTGAGGGCATTTTAAAGAAAAAAATCAGTAAGGATGATCAAGATATCTTCGATAAAACGTTTGATCAACTCATTCAGATTGTCTTACAACAGCCACAAACTTTTGTACACCGTGATTATCACAGCCGCAATCTGATGTGGCATAAAAACAGGGTGGGTGTGATCGATTTTCAGGATGCTGTTACAGGACCGATCACCTATGATCTCATAAGCCTTTTAAAGGATGCCTATATCGATTGGGATAACAATTTTATCGATGAGATCAACCGCTACTGGCTAGAGTCTGCCAAAAAACATCTTGATTACACCCCTGATAATCTCACATTCCAACAGGATTTTGACGCCATGGCCCTGCAACGTCACATTAAGGTGGTGGGGATTTTTGGTCGTCTATCGCTGCGTGATGGTAAAGATGCCTACTTAAACGATATCCCTCGCACACTCAGTTACATCTGGCCAACACTGGATCGTTATCCAGCGTTCACAGAACTTAAAGCGTGTATTCTACGCTACGTTACACAATAACATCTACTCTTTCTTTAATGGATTCGACTTTTAAAAAGCCAATAGGAGCCTTGCCCATGAAAGCTATGATCCTCGCCGCCGGAAAAGGAACCCGCTTGGGTCCCCTCACCCAAAGCACCCCAAAACCCCTGGTGCAGATTAACGGCGTGCCGGTGATTGAGCATACATTACAGCGTCTGGCCGATGCGGGTTTTAAAGAGGTGGTTATCAATGCCTGGCATCTGGCCGAAAAGCTGATGCATACCGTTGGTGATGGCCATACCTGGGGACTCTCTGTAAAATGGTCTAAAGAGAGACGGCTTTTAGAAACCGGAGGCGGTGTCTGTAACGCCCTCCCCCTTTTAGGTAATGAGCCCTTCTTGGTGATCAATGGGGATATTTTATGGGATTTTGATCTCGAACCCTTCTTAGATGCCTATGATCCCAACCGTTTTGATGCTTTTTTAGGATTGATTCATCGTCAGGATGATCATGGGGGTGATTTTCTTCTCCAACGTGATGGATCTCTTAAGCGTGCCATCGGTGCAGATCATAGTTTAATCTATTGTGGTGTACAGATTCTACATCCTCAGGCTTTAAAAGAGTATACCATTGAGCCCTTCTCTCTTAATGTGATCTATGATGACTGCCAGAAACAGGGGCGTCTTGGTGGCTATCATCTCTGGGGCCACTGGGCGGATATGGGCACACCAGCACGATTACAACAGGCAGAACAGCGTTTGTGGCTTGCCGCCTGAAAGAAATGATCAGAATGAATCAAAGATTTAAAAAAACAAGGCTTCTATAAAGTAGTACAAAGATGGCCAAATTATTAAAATGGTCAGGTTACTCCAGCATTTCGCCTACGGCGAGCAGGGACGCTCCGCTCCCTGCTCCCACGGCTTAAGGAGGTATTGCATACCTCCCCAGACCCCACCGCATGCACCTTACCTATACCGAGGTATTGCATACCTCCCTAAGACCCCACCGCATCCTTACTTATACCAACGCCTCCTGCCGCATCCTAATCCTCCGATAAACCAACCTTAAATCCGCACGCAACCGATAAAGCTCCCCAAAATAAGAAAACGGCACAGAAACCCGCTCAACCCGCACCTCAATCTCCTTCAACTGCAATAATAACGCCTCCAACTCAACCCACGAAAGATCCCCCCGAATCAACATCTCCAACGCCTGAAGATCCTCATACCAACGATAGATACGCGAACGCATACGCCAACGATAAAGCGGAAGCACAATCTTGCTCATAGAGATCAACAGAGTAAATACAGGAAGTAATATAATCTTCAACTGATCCAACAGAGCAATCAACCAAAAAGGAAAATAACGCTGCAATAAAGGCGGTCCCGTCTCATAATAATGACTCACCATCGGACTTAAAGGAAACTCCACAAACTGCTCCGAAGGAAAAGTATCCTTTGGTGTTAACAGATCTCCAGGACCATGCACCTTAGTAGCAACTTCTAAAAGCATATGAATAAGAATCGGATGAAGATCACGACGCACCACCAAAGAAGCCGCACTATTTAACAGACGATAATCAGAATCCGGAATATTGCGCCTTAGATCCAAAATGCCTTCAGGTAGAACGACAGGATTTAAAAAGGGATAGTGCTTAGAGAGCGCTGCTGCACGCCGAAAATGAACCAACAACAACTCAGAACGAAACAACAGATCTCGAACAAGCGGTGACGCTGTTGAAGCCACAAAAAAAGCCGCATCAATTTCTCTATTTTTTAATCGTTCAACAGCATCATTACTCGGATCATAAAAAAAAGTTGCCACAGAAGTTAATCCCTGGTCTTTCAGCAGACGCATCGCCAACGCATGCGTACCACTCCCCTCAGGCCCCACAGCAATGCGTTTACCTTTTAGCTTCTGGAGATCATCCACCATACCCAGACCTTGGGTAAAAACCCACAAAGGCTCATTAAAGACACTTCCTAAAGAGACAATATGATGTGCATGGTCTGCCTTTGAAGCCACACCACCCTGAACAAAAGCCAGATCAATCCCCACATCTGCCTTTAAAAGCGCCAGATTTTCTACTGCGCCCGACGTTCTGATGATCTCCAGAGTAATCTCCTCTTGAGCCAATAATGCTTTATAGCGCAATGCAAACTGCGTATAAGCCCCTGAAGGCGCACCGGTGGCGATACGGATCTTTTTTGGATAGAGCGTATCCATGTGTCGATAGATCCAGACAGCACTGATTAAAAATGCCAGAATCATCAGATAGAAAAGGCTCTTCCAGATGCGTTTAAAATTTAACAAATATCCTGATATCATTGTTCATTCTATAGTTAAGCCATATTGTCATCTCTTTTATTCTGACAGTCTTAATTGATGTGGCAAGGGTTTTTCGGATATCTGTTTATACAACTTTCCAGGAGAACTATTTTATAATATAAACCTGTAAAAACCAAGCCGCTATTGGTAGGGTGATCTTATTAGCAGCTGTAGCACGCCTCTGCCTTAAATGGAGATCTTTGTCGGAGAAATAGCGAAGCAGATATCCCATTATATTATTCGTTTGTTGCGTATATTTCGTTAATTTTGGATAATAAGATGAATTCTGTAGTCTAAAGAAGAAAATCAAACTTGCTTCTAACCATCCGTATGTACTGTTAAGGGACTCGATATGGCACAGCATAATCTTCAAATGATAGAATTTCCATCAGAGCAGGATGTAGCAATTGCTATTCAGGGTGGCCGCCAGTTAACAGAGGTTCTTGGCCAGGGGAAGGACGTTCAGCAGTTCTTAGTTGATGAACATCTGGAAGTCACGTTACCAATGTCTGCTATCCGTCTGCTGACCCAAATTTTAGATCAGATGGCTAAAGGAAATGCCGTCTCCTTAGTACCAATTCATGCTGAATTAACCACACAGGAGGCAGCCAACTTTCTGAGTGTCTCCAGACCCTATCTGGTCAAGATCCTGGAAGAAGGAAAAATCCCATTCCATAAGGTTGGCGTACGGAGAAGAGTGCTGTTTAAGGATTTGATGGCCTATCGAGAGAGAAGACAGGAACAAAAGAAAACAGCTCTGAATGAACTCGCAGCACAAGCCCAAGAACTGGATTTGGGCTATTGAGGTGGTTAACTTTACAGTTATTTATGATGCCTGCGTGCTTTATCCAGCACCATTGCGGGATCTACTGATCAGTCTGGCTACCACAAACCTCTTTAGAGCCCGCTGGACAGCGCTTATCCATGAAGAGTGGATCCAGAATCTTCTGGCAAACCGCCCAGAACTCAGAAAGGAACAACTTCTCCGCACCAAGGAACTCATGGATCTAGCCGTCGATGATTGTTTGGTCACTGGCTATGAAAGAGTCTCCCGCAAAAAGTCTTGATTTAAGGAACGTGGTGCAGTGCCAGGATGATAGGGTTATGATATAGTTTTGCACTAAATATTAAATCATATCAAATGGATCTGGAATAATGTTTCGACCGATGGACCCACAGATCAGTATGGAGGAATCGCACTTTTGGATGCCAAAGAAGCACCAGGACGAGTTGGAACGGAGTTGGGCGCACATATTCCGTACGCAGGTTCTGGGGATAATTCCCGAAAGTCGAT
>JBQGBW010000082.1:0-18441 GCA_052043475.1 Magnetococcales bacterium HHB-1 | reverse complement strand
ACGGTACATTTAGAGGTGGTGTTCAAGAGAAACATATTCAAGCCTACCTGAATGAATACACTTTTCGGTTTAATCGCCGATTTTGGCGTGGCCCAGCTTTTAAACGTGCTCTTAATTTGGCAACAGAAGCTGAGTGTTGGCCAACATACGATAGTCTTTACGCTGCTGGAGATCCAGATGGATGGCAACACCCTAAATAATTGATCATTTATCTTAAATATAACCAGGGCCTGCATCAACCGGATACCCATAAATCCAGATTATTCAATTTTCTCATTTTTTTAACAAAGCACTGCAACGCTCATATACATTCATCAACGCAAGCAACATTTTTTATATTTCTTTCCACTGCCACAAGGGCAAGGATCATTTCTCCTCACTTTCCCAGCATCTCCCCCAGGAAGACTATCTAAGATCTCTTTCACATAAAAATGATCATCAGATGTTGATGGAGATGCATCATCACGGGAAGGTGTTAATAACATTGCATAGAGCATAATGAGTTTCTCAAAGCCTGGAAGCGTAAACCCAAGCGTACCCACAATAAAGCTCACCATAAACAACCATAAGAGATGAATGCTCGCGATATCAAAAAAAACAACAATCAATATAAACAGTGAAAAAACAAGTGACGCCGCCAGAACTATCGGTACAATAATCTTACCATGTGCCAGTTTAGATCTTGTTCGAAATAAAATCCATACAACCCAAACCACGGAGAGAATAAGCGTAATATCATAGGGTCGCATCACAAAACCCTTCATCAATTATACAATTAGAAATAGGCCAGCACAAAAATAAGCATCGCTAAAACAACACGATACCAGACAAAGAGCGTTAATGTACGCTGACGCAACCAGGCGAGAAGCCAGTCAATAATCACATAGGCAGAGATAAAGGAGACCACCAGACCGATAAAAAATGCCGACCAATCCCATCCGGCGGGAGGATGAAATATTCCTTCAAAAAGATCCAAGCCTCCGGCTAAAGCGCCCACAGGAATCGCCATCCAAAAAGAAAAACGGGCAGCAGCCTCCCTGGAGAATCCCTGAAGCAGGCCAGCGGTCAGCGTAACGCCAGAGCGTGACGCCCCCGGAATCAAAGCCAAAGCCTGGGCAAAACCAAAAAAGAGTGCATCTTGCCAACGCAATTGCGAAAGATCTCTGGACTGTTTTCCGTGAGAATCCGCCCACCCCATTAAGAGACCAAACAGCAGCGAAGACCAAGCGATGATCTGAGGATTACGGCCCCATAACGCGATAAAATCTTTAAAAATAAATCCAACCAATCCCACAGGAACGGTCGCTAAGGCAACCCACCACACCATCAGGCCATCCGGTGGCATATCTCGCCACTTACCTAAACAGATTGATTTCCACCAACAAAAAAATACCCGCTTAATATCTTCACGAAAATACCAGACCACCGCCATCCAACTGCCGGTATTGACCGCAATATCAAACCATAACCCTTGATCCGGCCAGTGAAACAGAAAAGGTACTAAAATCAGATGCCCCGAAGAGCTGACAGGTAAAAACTCTGTGATTCCTTGGATCAGTGCTAAAATCGTGGCGTGAATAGCGTCCACATATCTCTCCGGTATGGTTATCTCTTGATGCGGATCTGTAACTCTGCTACAAATTGTATTTTACGCTTTAATCGATGATTTGCAAACCATACATAAAGGATGATTCAAAAAATGGCTGAATTTACCTTGAAAGTTGCCGGCATGACATGCCCACACTGTGTGAAAGCCGTTGAAAACGCTGTGCTCAATCTATCCGATATCCAACGTTGCCAAGCCGATCAAAAAACGGGAACAATCACGATATATCCTGTAGAAAACTTGCAATCTACAGCCGATCTACAGCGCACGGTATCGCGTGTAATCAATGACGAAGGCTACAGTATCATACCATAATGTGATCGATGGATATAAAAAAGGGTGACCCACAACATGGGTTCACCCTTTTTTATAGACTTTCAGGCGGCGTAATCTCCGTTCCCAAGGTATCATCCAGACTCCAGATCTGTTGATTCCAGGGCTTAGGGTATGCAATCGCCACCAGATAGAGTCCTGTTGCAGGCGCTGTAGGGCCTGCCAGTGTACGATCACCGCCTTGAAATATCGCGGTAAACTCTGCTACAGACCACTCCTTCCTACCCACTTTAACCAGAGAGCCGACAATATTTCTCACCATATGGTGAAGAAAAGCGTCCCCATGCACAGAGATCTCAATCACACGCCCTTTTTTGCGGATATTCAGTGCATAGATCTGCTTAACAGGCGATTTTGCCTGACATGATGATGCACGAAAGGCAGAAAAATCATGCCTTCCTAAAAGCATCTGGCCTGCTTGAGCCATCCGATCAATCTGCAAAGGATAACGAAACCACCAAGCCCGATCCTGCAAAAAAGGTGAGGGATGACGGCTTTGATCAATCTTATAGGTATAGTAGCGTCCAATCGCTGAACGACAGGCATGAAATGAACGGTCAACCGCTTTAATCTCACTGATCATGATGCTGCGTGCGGTCAATGCATTCAACGCACGCCCAAGCGTCTCAGGGGAAAGGTCGGTCTGAAGATCAAAATGGGCTTCCTGGGCTAAAGCATGCACGCCAGAATCCGTACGTCCCGCCCCCATCACGGTGATCGGACGACCGGCAATCTTTTGCAACGCGAACTCCAGCGCCTCTTGGATCGAGGGGCCATTTTTCTGGCGCTGCCAACCACAAAAAGGCTGACCATCATAGGCGAGCGTTAAACGGAAACGTGGCATAAATCAGTATGTTCTAAACAAAGGGCGATCATAAAAACGATCTTTATGCTGCCAACAAAAGGCTAACCATTCTCCGCCGCTTTTTTGGCGGCCAGCTTGGCTTTTGCTGCGGCTGCGCGCTCTTTGGCCGCCTTAATACGGGCCGCTTTGTCATCATCTGGCGCATCACCGCCCCCTGCTTTTTTCGCCGCCAGTTTAGCCTTAGCCGCCGCTGCACGCTCTTTGGCTGCCTGAACACGCGCTTTCTTTTCATCCAGACTGTCCGCAGCCTTCTCACCGCCTTTAGCCTTAGCCGCCGCTGCTTTTTTCTTGGCCGCTGCAACACGCGCCTTAGCCGCCGCCGCACCGCCTGCTTTTCCAGCGGCCCGTTTTTTCTTGGGTGGTTTACCCAAAGCGGGCCGATAGATCTCTACCCGATCTCCATCAGAGAGCACCTGATCTGGTTTGGCTAGCTTGCCATAGATACCGATCTTATTCTTAGAGAGATCAACCTTAGGAAATTTACGTAAAATTCCAGAACGCTCAATGGCCTCTTGCGCGGTGGCGCCTTCGGGAATATCAAACTCTAAGAGAACCTGTCGGTGGGGTTCAGCATAGGTGACAGCAACCTGCATGGGCTTTATACTCCTTCATTATCTGTAAGGTTCACTCGCAATGCGACCCTTAAGGGATAAGCAGATCCTGAAAATTATCTCTATTATTTTCTCATAGTCAAGCCACAATATGGCCCAGATTTAGCATGAGATAGAGGTAAATCTTACCCACTCCAGCACGATTAAAAGGTCTATGCGGTTGGAATTATGAAAATTTTTGCAACATATAACATTAAAGGAGGCGTGGGTAAAACGACGACCTCCGTCAATTTGGCGTATCTCTCTGCAAAAGAGGGGGCTCAAACATTGATATGGGATCTCGATCCGCAGGGGGGAACCAGCTACTATCTTTGTGTTAAACCAAAAATCAAAGGTGGTGCTAAAAAAATTCTAAATAAAAAGTCAGATCTGCATAGCATGCTGCGCATGACAGGCTATCCAAATATGGATCTTCTTCCCGCCGATATCTCACTGCGTGCCATGGATCATGAGTTGCGTTCACGTTCCAAGTCGGAGCGCATTCTCAATAAACGCCTGAGCACGCTGGACAAATCCTATGAACGGCTCTTCATCGACTGCCCCCCAGATCTCTCCATGGTGGCTGAGAATGTGTTTCATATGGCGGATGTGCTGTTGGTGCCATTGATTCCAACAACACTCTCATTGCGTGCTTATAATCGGTTAGTGCGCTTTCTAGTCTCACGAAAAATCAACAAAAAGCTGCGTGTTCTGCCCTTTTTCAATCAGGTGAATACCGGCAAACCGATCCATCGTGTGGTGACACGCAATGTGTTCAGTAAACATCCCATCTTTCTTAAAAACTCCGTGCCTGACTCCAATGTGATTGAGGCGATGGGTGTAAAACGTTCACCAATCTTTACCTATGCTGAAGAATCCAATGAGGCGGATACTTTCCGTAAGCTATGGGCAGAGATCCAGGAACGTGTTACGGATATGGATGATTAAACGAAGAACGTCTCTTAACATCCAGCAGACAAACAGAGAATGCTTTAAGCGAAGCCAGGATCACTCTTTTTTTGATCCTGGTTCTCCGCGTTCATTAAGTTAACGAAAGAGATCGGTCGAGAGATAACGATCTCCCCGATCCGGCAGAATCACACCAACCCAACCTTTCTTGGAGAGTGTTGCGGCAACTTTCACCGCAATATGCACCGCTCCTCCTGCAGAGACGCCAGTAAATATCCCCTCCTCCTCTGCCAGTCTACGCGTCATGGTACGCGCCTCGGATTCAGAAACATCCATGATCTCATCCACACGGCGACGATCAAAAATTTTAGGAAGATATTCTTCAGGCCAACGCCTGATCCCTGCAATACTGGAGTGTTCATCGGGATGAACACCAATAATTTTTATCTTTTTACGCTTTTTTTTCAACGCCCGTGAAACCCCCATAATGGTGCCCGTTGTCCCCATAGCACTGACAAAATGGGTGATTTTACCACGGCTTGCCTTCCAGATCTCAGGCCCTGTTGTGGTTTTATGGGCGCGCCAGTTATCATCGTTGGCAAACTGGTCGAGCATGATGCCTTCCCCTTGGGCAACCATCTCTCTGGCACGATCAATCGAACCCTCCATCCCCGCATCGCTGGAGGTGAGTTCAATTTTAGCACCATAAGCGCTCATGGTGGAACGTCGCTCAACGGTCATGCTCTCAGGCATCACCAAAGTGAGATCATAACCCCTTCTTGAGGCCAGCATCGCTAAAGCAATACCGGTATTGCCACTGGTGGGCTCAATGATACGCACCCCTTTTTTCAGTTCACCGCGCGCCTCGGCACCGTTTAACATCCCTAGTGCCGCACGATCTTTGACAGAGCCCGCCGGATTATTGCCCTCAAGCTTTGCAAAAATCCGCCCACAGTCTGGTTTGCGCAGACGGACCAACTCGACCATCGGTGTATGACCGATGCACGCCTCTAACTTTTTCATGATCCTCTTATCCACCCTTTTTACGCGTTATGGTCTGCGTAAAACACAAATGATCAAAAAGTCAGGAGATCATAACGTATTTTCTTTGCAAAAACAATGGTGCTATTCATAGGGATATCGGGAGAATCCATTATACCTTAAAGAAAGAGACCGTCTCCTTGAGTTGTTGCGCCAGTTTAGAGAACTCCTCTGCGGTTGAAGCCATCTCTGCACTGGTGCCCGCATTGCGCTGAATCACCTGATCAAGGGTCTGAATGGCCGTATTAATCTGACTCGCCCCTTGATTTTGCTCCTGGCTAGAGGCGGCAATCTCTTGTACCAGATTGGCTGTCTTCTCAATATTAGGCACCAGATCGGTAATTTTTTGATCCGCCTGTTGCGCCACCGCCATACTGGAGCCTGAAAGTGAACTGATCTCCTCCGCCGCATTTTGACTGCGCTCCGCCAACTTTCGCACCTCTGCGGCGACCACGGCGAATCCTTTACCCTGCTCCCCCGCCCTGGCGGCTTCAATGGCGGCATTTAACGCCAACAGATTGGTCTGCCGTGCAATCTCACTGACCACGCTGATTTTATCCACAATCTCACCCAATGCATTCACGGCATGCTTCACCGCTTCCTGGCTCTCCTGCGCATCGGTGGTCGTCTGCAAGGCAATATTTTGTGTCATCTGAGCATTATCAGTATTCTGTTGAATATTCGCGGTCATCTCCTCCATCGCAGAAGAGGTCTGCTCGATCGATGCCGCCTGCTCCGTCGCGCCTTGAGAGAGATGATCCGATGATCCTGCAAGTTCTTTAGAACCTGAACTTATTGTGGATGACGTACTCTGAATGTTCTGAACAATCGTTCTCATTTTCCCGATAAAACGGTTGAGATCGTCCCCCATCAAACCAATCTCATCTTTCTGTTTAATCTGGCAATACGATGAAATATCACCCTCTTCTAAGTCATGACAAAATTTTTGAATGAGTCGAACCGGAGAGGTCAGCGTACGAGAAATAACGATCGCCAGAATAATTCCAATCACAATGGCCACAACAATAATGATCGCAATATGACGCCGACTCTCTTGTGCCCCCTTAATCATCACGGTTTCAGTCATCAGATTATCATTCACAACCGTAATCATCTGATGGAAAAGCTGCCGCACGCTGTTCAGGTGTTGTGTGGTCTCTAAGGCAAAGATTTCTGCCGCCTGTTGTTTCCCTAAGAGCTGTTTCTGTGCATGGGTCTGCATTAAAGATAGACGATGTCGCACCTCTTTCAAGGCGGGCCGCACCTCATTTTGTAGATACCCATTCGCCGCTTTAAGATTACTCGCCTGCAGCGCTGTCTCCACCTTTTTTCCGGCTTGATGCAACTGCTGATGCGGTAGCAGAATATTTTTGAGCAGTTGCTGAAACCCACGATCTTGCTTCCCTAAAGATTTTGCATGATCTCCATAGAGAAATTTACCCATACTACAGCGTGTATGATCAAACTGGATCGGAATATTTTTTTGCTTGTGCAGAATGGCATGTTGTATCCGCTCACTCCACACCAGATGATCGACCTCTTTTTTTGTCAAAAACATCGGCAGCTTATCATCTGCAACCCGATAAACCGCATTAATTTTTTTCGCCGATTGATGCAGTTGCTTATGCGGCGTACCAATTTTATCAAGAACATTTTGCAATGTAGGAACAATCTGCACCGCATCTTTGGCCCCCTGGCCATAGTACCAGCGACCAAAGGCACACTTTGTATGATCCAGTTCCACTTTAAGCGTTGTCACCTTGTCATCGGTGATAAAACTCGACACCACATTGGCCCATTTCAGATGATCAATCTCCCGTTGCAGAATCTCACCCTTAAGGTGATTGCCACGGCTCACCTCCTGGCCATTGAATAGCAGTGTGGAGATACCGGTAAAAGCATAGAAACCCGTGATACCAAGAATGAGCAGTATGACCCCCATACCGATAAAAATTTTTGTGCGAATTGCCAAATCATTCCAGCGCATGACGCCCAAACTCCTCAATGAAACAAAGATCACCATCATTAAATTGAATCACAGATCATCGCATATTGAGCACAGAATGATCTACGATTAAAGTTATAAAATCAATGAGAACACACCCATCGCTGCGTCTATAAATTTATAAATTTTAGATTTTCAGAATATAGACTACAAATGGTAGAAATTCATTTAAGATTATAGATAACTCTTGCAAAGATCAAGGATTGACATCTATCAATACAAGAACTTTATGGAAACAGGATAAACCCCCTCATGTGGTGCTCTATCTCATTCTCTCTTTGCGTCATAAATTTTCATATAAAATAAATTTTAGCAAAATTAAGTCAACTTCTCTTTAAATTTCAAATAAAATTCCTAGCCAAGCAGACTCTATTAGAATATGCTGATCTTCTGTGATAGATACCCTGTACTCACATTGAATAGAGCGCAGTGGTATACATGCTTTTCCTGGATGATGGGGAGAATCTATGGATGACGAGAACCTTGGTGAAGGGAATATTCGAGAGGTTGAAGGGATCTCTGGAGAACATCTATCCCAATTCATCGAGCGTATCGAACGACTGGAAGAAGAAAAATCAGAGATTGCATCGCATGTCCGTGAAGTGTATGCCGAAGCAAAAAGCAGTGGATTTGATCCCAAAGTGATGCGACAGATTGTGCGCCTACGTAAAATGGACCCGCATCAACTCGAAGAAGAAGAAACTTTGGTGATGATCTATAAACAGGCTTTGGGAATGATGTAACTCCCGTTAAGGAGATGCCTTGAAGGATGTGATGCCTCTTTTTTATATATTATTTAATTAATTTTTTTGATCTAAGATATCAGCAATCTTATGGAATCTGTCTGCATTCATTATATATGAAGATGCCATTCCAGTCCGTTAATGTTTATCGACTCAAAGATAAAATTCGCGGTCTTCAATATGCTGATAAATACTGAGGTTTAGATCTGTGAAGACTTATCTGCGTGAAAAAAAGTGGTTTTTTATCGCTTTAGCGGTCGGGGCATTTATCTTGATATTGCCTCTACCTGAAGGACTATCGCCAGAAGGGATGACTGTACTCGCCATGACGGTGATGGCCACCATCCTTTTTGTCACTGAACCGGTGCCACTCCCCACGGTGGCCCTTTTAATTATTGTGGGCCAGGTTATTCTACTGGGCATAAACTCGTCTGTTGTCGCCCGTAGCCTGATGAACGATTCCGTGCTCTTTATTATGGGCTCATTGATGCTTGCTGTGGCTGTGGTCAAACAGAAACTCGATAAACGCATCGCTCTCTTAATTATCCGCTTCACCGGCACCACCACACTGCGTATTGCATTTGGTATCTCGGTGGTTTCAGGACTCTTAGCCTCCTTCATCGGAGAACATACCGTAGCCGCCATGATGTTGCCGGTAGGACTCACCTTGATCTCTCTGACCTCCGATGACCCCAAGAAGGTACGAAACCTGGCCGCTGTCCTCCTCTTTTCCATCGCTTACGGCTGCTCGATTGCAGGAATCGGTACCCCCTCAGGTGGCGCAAGAAACGCAATTATGATCGGCTACTGGAAAGAGTTTGTCGGCCAGGATGTCTCCTACCTTAAATGGATGCTCTACGCCTATCCCATGTTCCTTTTGCAACTCCCCTTTGTCACCATGATCCTCTTCTTCACCTTTAAACCCGAAGTGAGCGATCTGACACCGGCTATTGAGAAGCTTAAGGTTCAAGTGGCTGAAGAGGGTCCCCTAAGACCAACCGACTGGGTATCGATCGGTCTGTTTGGCTTTATTCTGTTTGGCTGGGTCTTCCTCTCCTCCTATGTAGGTATGGGTACAATCGCCATTTTAGGTGCTTCGGCGTTTCTGGTTGCAGGCTTGGTGATGTGGGAAGACCTCAACAGCGGTGTGAACTGGGGTGTTGTGCTTCTCTATGCAGCCGCCATCTCTTTAGGTGTACAGATGAAGGAGACTGGTGCCGCCGCCTGGGTCGCACACAGCTTCTTAGCCATGCTCACACCTTTAGGTGCAGATGAAGGCTTAGGGCTCTGGACCTCCGTCTCTCTCCTCACCACAGGGGTGACCAATACCATGTCCAATGGTGCCGCCGTCGCTGTTTTAGGGCCAATTGTTCTTAATCTGGCGAAGGTCGCCGGTGAAAGCCCGATTGTTATTGGGTTCATTACCGCCATATCCTCTGCTTTTGCTTACCTTACTGTCGTGGGAACACCCGCCTGTACCATTGTTTATGCATCAGGCTATCTCAAAACCACAGACTTTCTCGCCGTTGGCTGGAAAATGGCCGTAATCTCAACCATCCTGATGATGCTCTTTGCCGCACTCTATTGGCCAATTATCGGTGTCTGATGTAGAATAAGGAAACGAATTATGATGGTCAATCAATCTGATCAAGTCTCTGATAAACGCTTTCGTGTTCTGGTCTGCATTGATGGTTCCGATGAATCCTATCGTAGTCTGCGCTATGCCATTCGGTTGGGTGCCGGACTCGATGCAGATATCACACTGCTCTATGTACGTAAAACCGATCAAGGGTTACAATCCGGTGGCCTTCAGGTTCGCGTGGCCCGGGAGAATATTCTCAAATGGAAATTAGAGCTTCCCGGCATTAAATATCTAAAGAAAGGCCGCGACCTTCTGATTGAAATGGGCCATATGGAATCCGACTGGGAGGAGCGCACCACCCACTCCGAGGTGATGGGCGATCCCTTAGGCGACCATATGATCGAATATTGTAATCAGGCAGGGCGTAAAATCCGCCTCCGCTTAAAAGTGGCACCCAATATTGAATCGGGCATCTTAGAACAAAGAGAATACGGAAAACATAACCTGATTATGTTAGGCGCCTTTACACGACCACGCACAAATCCAGGCGTCACCAACCTTCTCGGCTTAACACCAATTGCAGGAAAAGTGGCCGTGAATGCCCCCTGCTCTGTACTGATCTCCCGCGAACTCGAAGAGGGTAAAGGTCACCTGATCTGTGTTGATGGCTCAGAAGCCACCTTAGATTTGGTACGTAAAGATGCACTGATTGCCAATAAATGCGCCTGTCCAATCACCCTCTTATCCGTCGCTAGAACCGAAGAGGAGCGCAACAAAGCCTCAGACAGTATCCAAGAGGCGGCACATATCTTAGAGGAGATGCATATCCCCTTAGAACAGCGCATCATCCGTATCGGTGACCCGGTCACTGAAATCTGTGCTGAAGGAAAAAATCACTCTGTAATCGTCATCAGTGGTGCCTCTCAGAAAAATGCCCTGCAAAATTTCTTTTTAGGATCAACAACACAGAAAGTTATGGAGCGCGCCGATACCTCTGTATTGATCGTTCGATAATTTTATCATACAGATGTAACAGAGATATCACAGAAAAATATAAAAAATCTGGTATCTTAAAAGGATAAGCACAGACGCTTATATAAAAGGGATGATGCCAAAAGGTCGACTCTGCTGGCGATCATCCTTTTTGCATTGCAAAGAGGATAATTGATCCATAGGCATATGGGTTGACAACGCCTGTATATATTGTCATACGATTTAAAGAATCATCTTTAAACTCAATACGATTTTATCTATTTCAGACCAGTGGATGAGGAAAACGGTGAAGGGAAGTGTCGGTGTTTGTCAGGTGGCGTGGGCGGAGCTATTCCCCTTTCGTCGCTGGTGGCCAAGGGTTAACCGCGCCACATTACAAAAAGATTTTTTCGCCGGTCTCACAGGCGCAGTCATTGTCCTGCCCCAGGGCGTCGCTTTTGCTGCAATCGCCGGATTACCACCACAATATGGCCTCTATACCGCCATGATTCCCCCGATTATTGCGGCACTCTTTGGCTCCTCCTATCATCTGATCTCCGGTCCCACCACCGCAATCTCCATCGTGGTCTTCTCAACACTCGCCCCCATTGCTGAACCAGGGAGTGCGCCATTTATCAGTATGGCCATTACGTTAGCACTCATGTCAGGGTTAATCCAACTCGGTATGGGACTGGCTCGTTTAGGTGCTCTGGTCAACTTTGTTTCCCACTCCGTGGTGGTGGGATTTACCGCCGGTGCCGCGATTCTTATTGCCTCAAGCCAGTTAAAACACTTCTTAGGTTTAACCCTGCCGGGCGGACTCTCATTCCTTGAAACCATTCTTGCCGTCATCACCCATATCCCCGATATCCAGATCGATGTGCTCATGGTTGGCGCCACCGCATTAGGCACTGCTGTAATCTTCCGTATTATCGCACCCAAGTGGCCAGGAATGCTCTTTGCTCTGGTTGTCGGCGGCCTGTTCGCTTATACTCTGGAAGCAAAAACAGGCGCTAAAATTCCTCTCGTCGGCGCCCTTCCCCCACAACTCCCCCCATTCTCTTCCGCGATGTGGGATGCCCACACCTGGCAGACACTCGCCTCCAGCGCCTTAGCCATCGCACTCCTTGGATTAATTGAAGCGGTCTCCATTGCCCGTTCTGTTGCCCTGCATACCCGTCAACGCATCAATGGTAATCAGGAATTTATTGGTCAAGGACTCTCCAATATCATTGGCTCATTCTTCTCCAGCTATCCCGCATCAGGCTCATTCACCCGCTCAGGCGTCAACTATCGTGCCGGCGCAGTCACCCCCATGGCCGCCGTTTTTGCGGCCATCCCCCTGATGTTTATTGTGGTGCTGATTGCCCCTTTAGCCGCATATGTACCGATCTCAGCGATGGCAGGCGTCATCCTTCTGGTGGCCTATAACCTGATTGAATTTAAACATATCCGTGGTATCATCCGTACCAGCAGTGGTGAAGCTCTGGTGATGGGGGTCACCTTTATGGCCACCCTTCTTCTGCATCTGGAACTGGCAATCTATGTCGGTGTACTCCTCTCTTTAGGCATCTATCTCAGCAAAGCCTCTTCACCCCAGATTAAAGCACTCGTCCCCAGTACTACGCGCTCTCGACGCATGATCTCAGCACGTCCCCATGAAGAGTGCCCGCAATTTAAGATTGTCCAAATTGATGGCGCACTATTCTTTGGCGCCGTCAATCACGTCGATGACGCCTTTCGCTGTATGGAATCCAACTACCCTAAACAGAAACATGTGCTTCTGATTGGCGAAGGCATCCACTTCATTGATGTGGCCGGTGCAGAATTCCTGCGCCATGAAGCACAACGATGGAAAGATAAACAGGGTAAACTCTTCCTCTGTGATATGGGCTCCCAGGTCAGCAGTATGATCGAACGAGGTGGTCATCTAAAGGTCATCGGCAAAGAGCATCTCTTTCCAACCAAAAGAGAAGCTATTCAAACCATCGTTGGCCAACACCTGGATCATGATATCTGTAAAAAGTGTGATCGTCAGGTTTTCACCGAAGATGAGTGCTCCGAAAATCCAGATGAACGTTTTTTCCATCGCTCTTCGGCGACTTAACGATTACATTACTTACATCCGTTAATCCAGATCTGTTAATCCATCGTATGGCTCTCCTATGTTTAAAGTTGTCTGTTCAGCGCCGTGGGGAATTTCAGCGCCCCTACAGGAAGAACTGCTCAGTTTAGGCGTTGTTCAACTCCATAACTCCCCCTTTGGCTGGCGTTTTATGGCAGATCACACGCTACTCTGCCGCCTGTTAATCTGGTCGCGGTTGGCCAGTCGGATCACCCTCATTCTCTATGAGGGCCCCGGTGAAAACGATCAGCAACTCTATCAACACGCAAGCCAGATCGCCTGGCATGAACACCTCTCTGATTCATTTAAGGTGCTCTTCTCAGGCACCAACGCCCAACTACGTGATACACGCTACTCCACACGCCGCATCAAAGATGCGGTGATGGATCACTACCAAAAACAGGCACTCAAGCGTCCAGAAGTTGATCTTACAGAGCCAGGAACCATCATCCGTGGCCAACTCAAAGAGGATCAACTCCTCTTAGGTATTGATCTGGCCGGAGGTGGATTACATAAAAGAAACTATCGGCAAGAGAGCCAATACGCACCCTTAAGAGAGAACCTTGCGGCCGCACTGTTATGGTTAGCCGACTGGCCTAACATCGCTCAACAGGGCGGATGGTTCTGTGATCCCATGTGCGGCTCTGGAACCGTGGTCATTGAAGCCGCATTAATGGCTGCCAAAATCGCTCCTGGTCTGCTGCGTCATCCACCCAGTTATCTAAAGTGGCCTCAAAAAGATCAAGCCTGTTGGCAAAAATACTACGATGCCGCGCAAGAAACAGCGCAGAAAAAACATCAACAAAACCAGATCATGGGCTGGGATTGCGATCTGGCGGCGGTAAGGCAATCGTTGGTCAACAGCGAACGCGCCCATATCGATCATCAGGTGCGGTTTTATCATCAAACAATCGATCAAAAAAGCCAGAATCTCCCCGAAGGTTTAGGCTTAATCCTCACCAATCCTCCCTATGGTCAGCGCCTATCCTCTGAAACAGAGGCCAAAAAGATTCATCAGCAACTTAAAAAATGGCACTATCAACTGCCCGACAGTCAGCGCTTAGGCGTATTTACAGCCCATCCAGAGTGGCTGGGCTCGTGGCAACATCGGGGAACCGCGCATCGCCTGTGGAATGGACAGATTCCATGCCGCCTACTGTTATGGCCACGTCAAAAGATTAAAGCCACTGTTAAAGAGAACAACAGAAGTCCACATAGAAAAAATTCAAAGAAAAATCCATCCCGCGTTGATCAATCCATGCTCACCCCAGTGGATTCCAATTCCGCTAAAATGTTGGCTAACCGTCTGCAAAAAAATGAACGCCATCTCAGGCGCTGGCGAAAAAAGAGTCAGATAACCTGCTACCGTCTCTATGATGGCGATCTTCCTGAATATAATCTGATTATCGACTATTTTGAGGATTGGGTTATTGTGCAGGAACGACGAGCCCCCGCCTCCGTTTCAAAAGAACGTGCGCAATGGCACTTGCGCGAAGGGCTCTCTGTGGTTCATCATACACTGAAGATACCTTTAAATCGACTGGTCTATAAACAGCGGTGGCGACAAAAGCGTCACCAACGTTATCATACCTGGAAACAGAGCGGCGGTTTTGTTCTAGCAAGAGAAGCTGGGTTTCGTTTTTTGATCAACCCACGGGATCACCTGGATGTGGGACTCTTTCCTGATCATACCCTGATCAGGCAACGAATCGCTGAACTGGCACAAGGAAGAGACTTTCTTAACCTCTTTGCCTATACCGGAACCGCAACCGTCTATGCCATTGCAGGCGGTGCCCGCTCAACATATACCGTCGATATGTCCGCAAACTATCTGCGTTGGGCCAGACAAAACCTGGAACTGAATCAGCACTACAACCCAAAACAGCATCACTTTGAGCAGCAGGATTGTTGGGCATGGCTCCATGAGAGCAAACAAAAATTTGGTCTAATTTTCTTAGACCCCCCCACATTCTCAAACTCAAAAAAAATGAAACGCACGCTGGATATTAAGCGCGATTATGTCGAACTGATTCAGTTAACACTCAACCGGCTGGTGCCGGGAGGTGTTTTAATCTTTTCAACCAACTGTCGGACATTTAAAATGGATACAACACGCTTTCATCGTGTACGCATCCAAGAGATCACACAACAGACCGAGCGCCCTGATTTTGCAAAAAGTCGTGGTCGACGGTTTTGTTGGCAGTTTACATCAATTATTTAAAATATAAAAAACGCCATGATGATTCGATGGCGACATGAAGACAATCCCTGGAGGAGAACCCATGGGCGAAAAATACCGTTTGGTTACGCGCAGTGATTTTGATGGCTTGGTCTGTGCTGTAATATTAAAAGATCTCGATATGATTGATGATATCACCTTTGTGCATCCCAAAGATATGCAGGATGGCAAAATTGAGATTACCGATAGGGATATTACCACCAATCTGCCTTATGTTGAAGGCGTTCACTTAGCCTTCGATCACCACTCAAGCGAGTTGAAACGACGCGGTGATAAAGCGCCAGAAAATCATATTATCGATCCCAAAGCCCCTTCGGCGGCACGGGTGGTCTATGACTACTATGGGGGTAAGGAGAAGATGCCCCGCATCTCCGAAGAGATGATGGTCGCTGTGGATAAAGGCGACTCAGCCCAGTTTAACCGGGATGAAGTACTCAACCCGACCGATTGGGTGCTGATGAACTTTCTCATGGATGCACGGACCGGCCTGGGACGCTTTCGCCAGTTTAGAATCTCAAACTACGCGCTGATGATGAAACTGATCGACTACTGTCGTGAGCATACCATCCAAGAGATGCTCGCATTGCCTGATGTAAAAGAGCGTGTGGATCTCTATTTTGAACAGCAGGAGAAATTTAAAGAGCAACTCACCCGTTGCAGCAAGATCCATAATAATCTGGTTGTGCTCGATCTGCGTGAAGAGGAGACCATCTGGGCTGGAAATCGCTTTATGATCTATGCCCTCTTCCCCGATACCAATATCTCAATCCATGTGTTATGGGGCTTGAAGAAGCAGAATACCGTATTCGCAATTGGTAAATCGATCTTAAACCGTACCTCAAATACCCATATCGGTGATCTGGCCTTAAAATATGGCGGCGGTGGCCACGCCAATGCCGGCACCTGTCAGGTGAGTAATGATGAAGCCGTCGAGGTCTTGGGTAAGCTGATCGAAAAAATTAATGCAGATGGTTAATGAAGTCGTCTGGATCTCATAATGATCAACAGGCATCTTACCAAAGAGATGCCTTTTTTATTATATCCCCTCTAAAAAAAAGAGAAACCATAACAAAAAAAGTTTAGCCTTATTTAACATCAGACATTCCATAATACAAGACTGTCACACCATAATCGGTTAAAAAGAGAGCACGGCTCTTTTCATATCCACCAGGTGATTCATAAAACAGATTGAGTTTAAAGATCTTCAACGTCGAGTAAAAACACCAAATTATTTACAACCAATTGAATAAAATAGATATTACACGTCTTACCCAATGTCAATGTTTGAAAAAACTGGTCATTGAGGGTATACTTTCTGCAAGGAGGCTTTATAGACACTTTTTCACAAACACCTTCAAGGCCATGGACAACATCAGGATCGAACAAAGCTGTCCTCACGTTAAATATGAATGGTTAATCGCGTTTAAGGGGAATAACAAAAATGGCCACTGCCGACCATGTAAAAGCACTAATCAGATCCCATGCAGATGGAGACGATGAGCGTTTTTATGCCATTGCTATGCAAGTAGCTGCTGGGGCTGCCAGACAAGGCCATACAAAATCTGCGAAGGATCTCCGTGATTTGGTTGATCGTGTCAAAACACGAGAAAATGTCACCACTTCTGGCCAAAAAACCAAACCAATACCCATTGTTCAGCCACGTGGTGAACTTGCTGGGTTATTAATCGCCGCTTTCCCGACAATCCGCCTCAATGATATGGCGCTTAGTGACGCAATAAAAAATCGCCTGGAACGCATTCTATTGGAGCAACGTCAACGTGCGAAACTTCGTGCTCATGGTATGACACCCATCAGAATGTTACTCCTTGTAGGGCCTCCAGGGACCGGAAAAACAATGACTGCATCAACGCTGGCCGGAGAACTTGGGATTCCTCTATTTACAATTCAGCTGGATGGCTTGATCACTAAATATCTTGGTGAAACAGCGGCAAAGTTGAGACTGATCTTCGAAACAATACAGAAAACACGAGCGATCTACTTTTTTGATGAATTTGATGCCTTGGGAAGTGAACGGGCAACAAAAAATGAAGTCGGTGAAATACGACGTGTATTAAACTCATTTCTTCAATTTCTAGAAAAAGATGACTCAGACAGCATTATTGCTGGTGCAACAAATCATCCTCAAATTCTAGATCGTGCCTTATTTCGCCGTTTCGACTCTGTAATTGAGTACGAATTGCCATCATCTGAAATCGCGGAGCAGGTCATGCGCGGGTGTTTAGCGCTTCTTGACACATCTCAAGTGAACTGGCCAGAAGTATTGGAGGCCAGCAAAGCATTGAGCCACTCGGATCTCACGCGCGCTTGTGAATATGCAGCCAAAAATGCCATCCTCCAACACCATACCTGTATAAGCAATAACGATTTAATTGAAGCATTGCAAGAACGACAAGCAATCCATCGATAATTCCATGGAGATTCCCAAACGATGGCTGCAACCAGAAATCGGCAACATGTTCTCGTCCCCAACCCACCTCGTGCTGAATCCTATACCCCCCATGGAAGGCCCAACACAACACCAAGGCCCCCAGAACCGTCCAACCGCTTAAAACATGCAACAGCCCTCCGTGATGCTTTGATTATTGCTCAGAATGATACGCAAACGGCCAGACAAAAAAGCAGCATCACGATAACCAACGCACCTTCTGGAATCACTATCGAATTTTCCCTGCGCGTTTGTCTATCCTATTTCATTGAACCCAATCCAGGAAGACGTGGATGGAAAAGACGTCACCGCTATGCCTCTCATGGTCTACGCTTCCATTTGAAACTTCCAACAGAGAGCATTGATGAATTTCATAAACGACTCAACAAAAAAGTCCTCAATAAAGATGAAAAGAAACCAAACAGTGGTAGTGAAATGGCCGGTTGGTTTATTGGTAAAGCCCGAAACACAGGTTCATTGCATTTAGATATTTGGAAAGGAACTGCCGCAGATCTCGCTGAACGCGGCATCATTGGAATATCCCCCGTTTCTGGCTGGTGGAAAGATCAACCAAAACGAGATCGAAGCCAATTAGGCGCACGTTACGCTTTGATCGTCACCATAGAGACGGATGCGGATAACATTGATATTTGGACACCTGTTGCTCAAAAAGTTGGAATATCCGTTGATGAGATCACCACAAAAATTTGACAACTATTTTCTTATCATACCAGAGTCTCCCGCAAAAAGTCTTGATTTAAGGAACGTGGTGCAGTGCCAGGATGATAGGGTTATGATATAGTTTTGCACTAAATATTAAATCATATCAAATGGATCTGGAATAATGTTTCGACCGATGGACCCACAGATCAGTATGGAGGAATCGCACTTTTGGATGCCAAAGAAGCACCAGGACGAGTTGGAACGGAGTTGGGCGCACATATTCCGTACGCAGGTTCTGGGGATAATTCCCGAAAGTCGATTT
>JBQGBW010000081.1:0-18937 GCA_052043475.1 Magnetococcales bacterium HHB-1 | reverse complement strand
CACTCAAGCCGATGCTTCTACAACACGTAACTATGGTGGTACAGGGCTTGGTTTAACAATCTGTCAGCGTCTGGTTGATCTGATGGAGGGTGAGTTCTCTTTGGAGAGTGAACTCGGCCAGGGAAGTACGTTTACCTTTATCGTGCCACTGCCACCTGTTGATATCACAGATACAAAAACAGCCTCTCCCGCAATGAATCATCCGATCAAAGTCGCACCACATAATCGTGTGACGCTTAAGAGACCACTAAAGATTCTTTTAGTGGATGATTCTGAAGATAACCGGCTTTTGATTCAGGCGTTTATGAAAAATGATCCCCACCAGTTGGTGATGGCAAAAGATGGTATTGATGCGGTTGATCAATTTAAGCGTGACCCCTTTGATCTCATTTTAATGGATCTTCAAATGCCGGTTATGGATGGGTTTGAGGCGACTCAACAGATACGTATCTGGGAGAAAGCGCAAAACCATCCTCGAACCGTTATCATTGCTTTAACTGCACACGCCATGTCTGAGGCTTCAGAGCAGGTCTTTGCAGCGGGATGTGATCTCTACCTGACCAAACCGATCCGTAAGCGACACCTTTTTGAAGCAATCAACCAGTTTTTTGAGCATTCATTTGATCTGTAATGATCACTCTTTTTTCTCCCAAACCAAGCGAAATCCTACAGAAGGCAGAGCGCTTTCTGGTTTAAGTCGGTAGCGGTTGGCGCAGCGTAGAAAACGGGCAGGATTGATCCATGACCCACCGCGGATTGTACGGCGTTGTGTCACTTTTCGGTTCACAGGATTATCTTTTGGGGAGCGACGGTAGTAGTGTGCATCATACCAGTCGGCTGTCCACTCCCAGACATTGCCCTGGATATCAAAGAGCCCTAAACGATTGATCGCTTTTTTAGCAACAGGGTGACGGCTGTTATTGGAGTTTTTTACAAACCATGCTCTTTTCGCAAGGCCCTTTTGTGAGATCTTTCTGCCGCGTTCCCGACAGGCGAACTCCCACTCCGCTTCAGAAGGGAGGCGAAAATGGTGAGGACTGCGACGGTTGAGTGTTTGAATAAATTTTGTGATCTGATGGAAAGAGACCGCAGCAACAGGGAGATTACCGACTCCGGGGAGTTTTTCTGGTGTATGGGGTAGAATTTTTCGCCACTGTTCCTGTGTGACCTCAGTTTGACCCAGCCAGTAATCATTGAGACAGACTTTATGTATGGTTTCATCTTTTGAGCCGTTCTTATCCCCCATGGTAAAGCAGCCACCGGAGATGGGCATAAAGGTGATCTGTGTATGTGGTTCTTTCCAGGATGATCGCTTTTTAGAAGACTTTTTCTTTTCTGGTGCAGGGACTTTTGGTTTTTCTGGCAGAACATCCGGTTTATCTGGCAAAATCGCTTGTTGATGTGCCGTTGTGATCGTTTTTTTAATATTGAGTGCAAATTCAGGATAGGCTTTTGATGTGTGACAGAGTGATCCACCGGGCATAATATTTTGTTGTATCACATAACGTCCCATCTCAGAGCCTGACCAACGACCATCCTGGTTGTGATCACCCTGACCTGAGGAGAGCAGTGCAATAAAGTGACTGACACTTTGACTCATGGTGCCGCCAACATTTTTATGCCATGGGTTCCAGGCGACGATGCAGCGTGTACCATGCGTATCTTGTGAACTGACACGGGTATGCACCATTTTTTTGAGGCGAGGATCCGCGATTGGGGAGAAGAAAAAGAAGAGTGCTTCAGGGCTCTGTAGTGTTTTAGAAAATGTGGAGAGTTGTTCGAGACCAACCCCCCATTTTTCAAGGTCAACCAGTGCCTCAGTACGCGGCATGTCACTGGGAAAGAACAGTCCACCTTCATCGGAAGAGCGGCCACCATGGCCTAAAAAAAAGAAGAGCAGCTGTTTTGTATTGGCTTGATTATATTTTTCTTTGAACGTCTTCAGACGTTGCCACACCTGTTGACTGTTCAGATTGAGCGCACTTTCTACTTTGATATTTTGCTTATAGAGTGCCCATGAGAGTGAATTCACAGCGCGTGGTGTGTCAGGGATGTCTGGCCAACCTTTTTGATAGTTCTGCATTCCCAGAATCAGTGCATAAGTATCTGCAAAACTTTTTGGTGCCTGGAGAATAGAGAGCAAGACAAAGAGGAGCCATAATTTTCTTTTTTTGATAAAAAGCATGGTGCGCACACAAAAAATGGATCAATAGCAAGCCATTTGATCCTATTTTAAAAAAAGATCACAAGAGAGAAATTATAGCGCATAACTATTGATTAAGCAATGGTAATCTAATGATACCAGAAACAGGATGTAGCTGGCAACTGATTGTTATTACGAATAAATGAAAGATTATGAGAAAATTTTCTATTTTTTGTTACATTTCAGAGAAATTTTTGATATAATTATGTTTAAGTCAGCCATATGAAGTAACCAATACTTCTTAAATAGTGCTATTCAGCTAAAAACAAAACAGATCTAAATCAGGGAGAGATCCAAATGACCCATTCTCAAAACAACATTGATCAGTTTCATAGCATTAATCCTTTCGTTGAGCTCCTCTCTCTCTCTTTCGGGCCTGTTGTGGCGTTAGCTGGCTTGCTGTTGATTGCGCACAGCCTCTTCTCTTAGCCGTTGAACAAAGATCACATATTGAACATGTGTTGTGTTTGACAATTTAGTGAAAAGAATATTTTTTATCCCCCTTTACATTTTTTGTGAAGGGGGATTTTTTTTATTCAACAATATGTTACAAAGATTTTCCATCGCTAGGTAATACGTTTCTTTTAGTGATTGCTACTATTTTTGTTTGAAATGTTACAAAGAAATCATTAGAATAATGTGCATCTATTTGAGCCAACATATATTTGATAAATAGATACTAAAAGGAAACCATGCACGATGTTAACTCCAGAAACGCTCTGCAAGACCCTCTCTGATAGCACACGCTTTCGCTGTCTGTTGCTGCTGCTTAAAATCCCTGAGATCTGTGTTTGCGAACTCACCTATGCACTCAACGCACCGCAGCCAAAAATCTCCCGGCATTTAGCCACACTACGTAAGAGCCAGATCCTGCTCGATCGGAAAGAGGGACAGTGGACCTACTATGCACTGCATCCAAATCTGCCTGGTTGGGCAATTAAACTGATTCATGCGGCCATGGAAGGTGCAGAAACATTATTGGTACATCAGGAGGATTATCAGCGTCTCTCCATGATGCCCAATCGTCCACAACGATTTATCACAACAAACAAGCCGGCTCCACAGGCTGAGCCCATGTTTAACACCTTCTATCCCGCACATCAGGTCTGATCAAAATGGCCACAAAAAAGAGCGCAATGTATGTGGTCTCACGAACCTAGTAATCCACATTCTTCATTGATCTTCTTCTCCATTTTCACTATAATTCCTCTGTCCAGACGGATTCAAACGACAGACAGTTAGATTGAGTGGTTGAAACTTACAAGGAGACCATAGACCATGAAGAATCTATTTCGCTTTTTCTTTATATTTGCTGTGACAGCCGGACTATGGGTCGCTACACCCACCGCAGTTTTGGCAGACGATGATTTGCCGAGTTGTGAAGAGCTCACAGAGATTATTGAAGGACTTGATATGGCGGCAGACTATCTCAGTGAGCAGGAGGGCATCGAAGAAGATAGCCGCGTGGATAAAGAACTGGGTAAGTTGATTGCCGCACTACAATTGATCGCCCGTATCGAAGATGAAGATGATCTCTCCGTCGCTGTGGATACTATGGATGATATCTGGAATCGCGAGGTTTCATGGGAAGAGGATTTTTCTCCTTTTAAAATGGCTCTGGATAGTGTTATTATGAACATAGAGCGTATTCATAGCCGCGATTGCGAATAGTAGAATGCGTTCCGTATTGTACTCCTCATAAAAAAAATAAATGGGTACAGATACTAAAGGGTGCAAAGTCCATCTCGTCTGGGATGGACTTTTTTTTATTGTATCGAGCCCTATTTTATCAAACCATGAAACAGACCATCCACTTTTGGTTGAGAGAGATTTTACTTTATGCACAATATACAAACAACAATAGCTATTAATACCCACAAACAGGGGTTGGTAGAGATCACCACCCAGGTTACATCCTGGTTACAGGAGCAGAAAGTTAAGTTGGGACTGCTGACACTCTTTTGCCAACATACTTCAGCCAGTCTCACCATTCAGGAGAACGCAGATCCCGATGTCCAACAGGATCTGAATACTTTTTTCAATCGTCTTATCCCAGAAAATTCTGCCTGGATTACCCACACCTGTGAAGGGCCTGATGATATGCCCGCACATATTAAGAGTGCGCTGACCGATGTCTCTCTTTCAATTCCAGTTCGGGATGGTCGCATGGTTTTAGGCACATGGCAGGGTGTTTATCTTTTTGAGCACCGCCATCGTGCCCATCGCCGCCGTGTGGTTCTACATCTTATGGGGACATAAAATAACAGACCTTGATCGAATTTCTGAAACAACAAACCTTACAGTAGGCATACTCTTTGCTTGATTTTTCAGCACGTATTCGATTCAGATCAATCGTACTTCTTTAAACCGCATCCTCCCCGGGAGGGCTCTGCTAGCACGCCGGGAAATTATGATTGAAATTAAAGAGAAACTTCTAAAAATGGCCGATGACCTTCCCGCTTATCCTCAAAGCGTGCGTATGATGGTTGAGTTGGCCTCTGATATTGATTGTGCACCGAAAGATCTTGTCAATGTGATTGAGCATGATCCGGTGATGACGGCAAAGTTTTTACGACTGCTCAACTCAGACTACTTTGCCAGGGGAATTGATAAGAAAATTTACTCAACCAACCAGGCTGTTGTCCGGTTGGGTGTCAATACCGTCAAAAATATTGCACTGGATATCGCCAGCATTGGCGCGCTACCGGTTAAATCAAAAGATGGTATTCATATGCGTTCAATTTTAGAACATGCATTAGGGGTGGCGATTGTCTCACGGCGTGTTGCAGAAACTCTGGAACTCTCTGCTGAGAAAAAAGCGATCTTTTTTGTTGCCGGCCTTCTGCACGATTTTGGTAAACTCATTTTTGCTTATTTTATGCCCCATGCCTGTTCTCAAGCCTGGTATCGTGCGAAGAGTCAACAGAAAAAGCTTACTGAGATCGAACATCTGCTCATAGGGATTGATCACGCGGAGTTAGGCTATGCCATTGCGAAGCGTTGGCGACTTCCCAAAGCATTGCGTGTCATTATACGTGATCATCATAAACCCAATATTGCCATAGAGCCCGATCACCCCCAATATCTCTGGTATCGTCAACTCCATGACGTAGTTACTGCATCTAACCACTACTGCAAAACTGTTAATATTGGCCAGTCAGGCAATCCTGATCCAACACCATTACCAAAGCCGGTTCAGGAACGTTTAGCCGAGGCCATGCCGATATCAGAACGTATTTCAGCACAAGAGGTGTTACGAGAGATTCATTCGGCACTAATTTTTGCCATTTAATCCTCTAAAAGTTTGTGAGAGACTTTAAGAGAAATCCCTTATAGACCATTGATATAAAAAGTTATTATCATGAAAATTAAATTTTGGGGCGTTCGTGGTTCGATTCCAGCACCCGGACCAAAAACGGTTAAGTATGGCGGAAATACCACCTGTATTGAGGTGCGCACCGATGATAATGAACTGATTATCTTTGATGGCGGAACGGGGATATTTCCTCTGGCGCAGTCACTGTTTCCAGAACTGCCGATCTCATGCCATATTTTTATTACGCACACCCATTGGGATCATATTCAAGGTTTGCCCTTTTTTATTCCAATGTTTATCCCTGGAAATGATATCACCATCTATGGCACCTACGATCCAGTACAGCGACGCTCCTTAGGTGAGGTGCTTTCACAACAGTGGACCTACTCCTACTATCCTGTGCGTTCGGTAGAGTTGAAATCACAACCTCGTTATGTGACGCTACAGGAGTATGAGTCTGTCCGTATTGGCTGTTCTACTTTTGTGAGCAATATCTATATGAATCATCCGGTACTTAATTTTGGCTATCGGGTGGAGTGTAATGGGAAATCGATCTTTTTTACTGGTGATCATGAGTATATGTATAATATCCATGAGCCTGAAGAGCGTAACCATGATGAGTTTACCGATCTCATTCGCAAAAAAAATAAAAACATTAAAAACTTTATCCAGGGTGTTGATGTATTGATTGCAGATACCTCCTACACCGATGCAGAGTACCCCGATAAAAAAGGTTGGGGACACGGTACTTATGGTGGTAGTGTCGCTCTGGCTAAAGCTGCCGGTGTAAAGCATCTGTTTTTTACGCACCATGAACCGACACGGAATGATGAAGCACTAGAGAGGATCTATCAGGAAACCTTAGAACGTTTTCCCCGCACTGAAGGGGATCCAGAGTATCATCTGGCCAGAGAAGGGCTTGAATTTGAACTGTAATGATCTAAAAACTCTTTTTTCAATGCGGCAAATGTGCCTTTGCGAATGGCCTGGCGCATCTTCTCCATCAGATTGAGATAGAAATAGAGATTATGGGTTGTCAGTAGCATGAGACCGGTGATCTCACGACAGCGAAAAAGATGGCGCAGATAGGCACGACTATATTTTCTACAGACAGGACAGTGACAGTTTTGATCAAGGGGATTGTTATCTTCCGTAAATTCTGCCCGTTTAATATTAATCGGACCCATGTGGGTGAAAACCTGGCCGTTTCTTGCATTGCGTGTGGGTAGAACACAATCAAACATATCGACTCCCTGCTCCACCGCCATAAAGAGATCTTCCGGTTTACCGACCCCCATAAGATAACGGGGTTTATCTTTTGGAAGGAATCCGGGCGCATAGCTCAACACTTCCTTCATCATCTCTTTGGGCTCTCCTACAGAGAGTCCGCCAATCGCATAGCCCTCCAGATTCAGAGCAATCAGTTGTTCCGCTGAACTTTGGCGTAGATCACGGTGCATGCCCCCCTGCATAATACCAAACAGTGCGTAGCCCTCTTCTGCATGACGTTTTTTTGCGGCTTGTGAGCGTTTTGCCCAACGGATGGAGAGAGCCATGGAGTCTGCAATATAGTCACGTGATGCATCAAAGGGTGGACATTCGTCAAACTGCATGGCGATATCCGCACCTAGGGCCTCTTGAATTTCAATCGACTTCTCAGGGGTCAATTGGTGCTTGGAGCCATCAATATGTGACTGAAAAGTGACCCCCTGCTCGGCAATTTTTCTCAGTTCCCCCAGGCTGAATACCTGATATCCGCCAGAGTCGGTGAGAATCGGTTTAGGCCAGCGCATAAAGTGGTGCAATCCACCCAGTTTTTCAATCAATTTCTCCCCTGGTCTTAAGTAAAGATGATACGTGTTGCCAAGAATGATCTGTGCGTTCATCTCCAGGAGTTGATCAACGGTCATCGCTTTGACGACGCCTTGTGTCCCTACCGGCATAAATATGGGTGTCTCAATGGTGCCGTGTGCGGTTGTGATGCGTCCTGAACGTGCGCCAGAAGGATCTTCTGCTAAGAGAGAGAAAGACCAGGAAGTCATAATAAGAGATCTCAATAGATTAAAAAATATTTTCTCTAAAAGATACAAAATAATTTTGGTCTATATTATCATAATATAAATAGACTTTAATCCATAACAATTGATGGCTTCTGAATTAAATCAGAAGCCACCAGCATTGTTTAGATTATCTTAAAGACGTCTTATCGTACGGAGTCGATCTGACGGATTGAGTAATCTTCAGGGATGATATAGATCGTGCTGCGACGATTCTGTTTCCACTGTGCTTCCCGCTCGTTGTAGCGGTAGGGGTGTGTTTTACCCAGACCTGCCTCAACTAAGCGGTTAGGATTGATACCACCGGCCACAAGGAAGTTCCGTACAGCTTTAGCCCGTCTTTCTGAGAGACGTACATTATAGGCCCCAGAAGCACGTGCATCGGTATGTCCTTGAATCTCCACATAAGAGCCAGGATCTTTCATTAATTTCTGGATGGCTCTGTTTAAGCGCTTTTTCGCTTTTGCAGAGAGCATAGCACTGTTGGTTTTAAAGTTGACAACAACAACGCTGGCTTGATTACAGCCGTTATCGAGAACTTTAACACCACGTGCGGACTTCGGACATTTATCATTACGATTGATAATGCCATCGACATCGGTATCTAGAGGACAGCCAAAAGTATCCACTTTTGTACCAGCGGGTGTTGATGCACAATCATCGTTCAGATCAATGACGCCATCAAGGTCGCTATCGTTGGCACAGCCTGCGACACCTACCTCAGCCAGTTTGGATGTATTGGCGCATTTATCATAGAAGTTGCCGATACCATCGTCATCCTTATCTTGAATAGGACAGCCATTACGGTCAACGGTTGCGGCCGTGGGTGTCGCTTCGCAATGATCAAAGAGATCGGCAACACCGTCACCATCGCTATCTAAGTCAGGACAGCCATAAGCATCGACCTGGGTACCTGCTGGTGTACCAGGACAGTGATCGTTACCATGCTTGACGCCATCCTTATCATAGTCTGCATTAACATCGTGGCTGAAAGGAAAAAAACTGTGTTTTCCAGCCATGGCAATGGCTTTGCTGTCACCATGATAGTGATGATGATCCCAATAGTAACCAAAGTATGGAAAATAAGTATGGTATCCATGATGAGAATCATGGGCCATGGCAGAGGGTGGGAGCAGGGCTAACATCCCAATCGCTCCCAAAATCGCCCCAAATAGAGCATGTGATCGCGTTTTCAAAATACTCTCCTTTGCATAAATAATCTGGCTTATTTAGCGGTTTTGGCTCTCTTAGCAGCACAGGCAGAGGCTGAAATACACTTGGCAGGGCAGTAGGTCCCCCCGACGGCTACCCGACCTTTTAGCAGTCTGGCGATAAGGCTACGCTCTTTAACTGCGGCCGCTTTGGTGCGATAAGGGCCAACCGATACTCTCATTCCTGAAGCTTTGCTTGTAGAGAATGGGTGGGTATGGTGATTGGTGACGCCAACATCATTGAGTGCCGCTTGTACTTTGGCAACGCTATCCGTCTGGGTGTAGAAGCCAACGAGTACAAAGCACTGACCCAGCGGATGAATGGGGCCGTTGTTGTTGGGCACCAGTTTCGGTTTGGTTGTATGACGCACAGGAATCACAGGGCAACCGGTTTTATCAACCTCACAGAGCAGGTCACGCAGATAGATATCACCTTGATTATCAAAGGTTTCCACAAAACCAGGACCAAAGTAATCGACGATATCCTGGGGGCGCTCCACAGCAAGACCCAGCAGGCGGACAAACTCAAGACCCTCGGCACGCGTCATCAGGTTATGATAGAGCGATTTACCTAAGAAGCGACCCACCTCGTTGAGAGAACGGTGGTAATAGCGCAGATAGAGTTCCTCGCCAGAGAAGATACGGTAGCCCAGTTTATCAATATCTGGGTGATTTGCATAGAATCTTCCGGGTAATTTTGAGATGTTATAAAACTCGCTATCCCGATTATAGATCACCAGTTGACCTTCGAGATGGGGACGGTCACAAACCACCGGTTTGAGCAACCGCTCACCAGGCTTATACTTGGTCTCTAAGAAGGGGATCTTTTTCTTTAAGAGCGCCAGTGTATCTTGCATTGTTTTGCGATAGGTGCAGACAAAACCTGTTTTAAATGCCTGGCGATCTGCGTGGGAGCCCACGGTCATCAACTGTTTAAAAAAGTCTAATTTATCGACCGCATCGGCATGAATCATCTGATCCATATTTACAAAAGGCCCACGATGTGGAATCGCTACCGTCTTTGGCAGATTGACACCAAAGAACGCCATTGGCCACTTCGCAAAGCTGGCACCAACTTCACTACCCACCTGACCTGCAGCGGTCGCCACATGTTGTCCTAAGACCTTAATGGCGTCAAGACGACCATAAGCGGTACGGAAACAGTCATTAAACTTCTGGCGCAGTGTTTCATCCACACCAAAATAGAACCGTCCCGAAGGGGTTTTCATCTTTAAGGATGCCTCTTTTCCTGTACGCAGGAAGCTGACAAAACTCATGTCATTTGGCTTTTTGCCATAGAGCGCACCCATCTGGTTGCGTAGTTTTTCACCCCAAAACTGGCCGGCACGACAGTAAGAGCCGGTGTTCATTTGAATGAGAAACTCTGAATTTGCTTTTGTGTCTAAGATCGCTTTTTCGACAACCGGTGATGGTGCAAGCTGACCTGTAGGAGGAGGAACAACCACCTCAGCACAGCCTGCGACAACCATCACAGAAAGCGCAGTCAATCCTTTCCATGCGGTTCTGAAAGTAAACGCCATGAAATTTTCTCCATGAATAAATGGTTCTGGGCGGCTATTCTACGGATGAAACAGCGTATCCTGTTCCTCCGGACCCCGGTGCAGACCTAGCCGCGTGTTAAAGTTGAAAATTTTATAAAAACATCTTCCCTAACTAAAAAAAGCACAACTCTATAAGATGCAGATTATGGCTGTCAGATCAATAAACATGCATAGAACCCTCTGTTAGACACCGGAAATCTGCTGGTTCGATACGCTCTTTCAAGTCAGGTAATAAGCCCCATCGCCCTATTATTAGCGGTTAAACGAACAAGTAGAAGCAATGTAGCAAACAACTTTTTATATTCTAGATTATGCTTCTTAGTTGAAAGAATCCTCATAGCCACATCTCAATGATAAAAAACAAGCGAATGCCTTGGAAGCGTGTCAGCAATCGTTTCGATGATCGCTCTAAATCGGCTAAGTTCTCCAACAACTGAAGCATACTTGTCCGAATTATAATGATTGCCAAAGGGTATTACAAGAAAAAATATAGCCATCACGCCTAATTTACGTCCATGATTTGCTAGAAAAGTGCTCTAGAGCGGCTATAATGGCGCTATTTCACGCGATACTCAATCTATTTCTGGCCGAATAAAGTCCCACACCCCAAAACACTGACCTTTTTGACAAGAATCCTGCCCATAAATAGCGATTAAGCGGCTTAAATACTACGTATAATGCACTACTCCTCCGATGAGAAGTCTGATTTATCGCATCATTCTCTATCTAAAACAGATCGCATATTAAGATTTATGAGGCACTTCAGCGTATGTGTGGTCAGATTCTGTAAGGTGAAAGCCATTGATCAAATATATTCTATGCGACTTAAAGCAGATGAATGGACCCATTCATCTCAAACCAGATCAATTGAGGATATCATGCTTGTTTGATCAAAATATAAAGCTTTGGTTATAAAGATCCGTCCTCCAGATAGAGGATGTTGCATCATCCTATCTCTATAACAGTATATCCAGTTTTAATAATATATTTAGGTGAGTTGATATCACGGCCAAGATGAATTCTTACCCCACAAGCAGATCTTTTTATTACCTGACCCTTCTGCACGATCATGCGACCGATTTACTTATTTACTGGCTGATCATCACGTATGGCAAGATAGAGTCCGCGTGATACCTTGGAAACCGTGGTTGGAAAATCGCCTAAAGCCACCACCTTGGTAAACCCCAACCCATACAGATAATCTGTGATCCATACAGAAGGTGCTTCGCCCATAAACGTGAGTTCATCACACCACCCAGCACCAATCTCATCTGGTTGACCGGTCTCAAATACAAAGAAGCGTCCCGCTTTGTCCGCCAGATGTTGCGTCATATCGTCTGCGGTATCACGGCCAAAGTGACGTACCCAATGGTGATAAACCGACATAAATATCACCAGGTCAGATTGGGGGAGCGAAGAGATATTAGATCGATTCAAGGCCATCTGTGCGAAAGTCGCATTACCCCGATTTAACTGAGTGACCAGTGACTGGGCGGTCATGATCTCATTGCGACCAATATCAATGCCGATACATAAGCCACCCCGTTTGGCGATGTTTAACGTAAAAAAACCAATATTGCAGCCAATATCCAGAGAGGATATCGGTCCCTCAGGCAGATGGGCATTGATCGCCATCAACCGCTGTCTACTGAGACGAGGATCATCTTGTATCGATTGATGATCGGCGTTATCTTCGATATCATGATCCGGTAGGGGTTGATAACGTTTGATCAGTGATAGACGTAACTGCATCTGTAGACGTAGTAAGAGCAACCCCTTTGTGAGGCGATAGATCGCCGCATTGATCATGTCTTTTAACAGAGACATCACCACTCCTGATAAAATTGTGCGCTTAAATTTTATAATGCCTTTATTTAGGAGGCGTATTATCACAAAAAGATGATCACCATACAAGGTGCCGTGATCCTTAGCGCTTCATCATACCTGCTGTGATGGTCTGGTTTGGATTACAGAATTGTAACTCATCCACCAGGATCACCCAACCATAAACAGGTGACATAACCGATCCAGATCTTTTTTGGTTGGCTTGCTTATCGCGTTACATCGTTCAATCTTGATGTGACGTTGTTGGTAAAATTCCAAAATACGATGAAGCAGATTGGATGCGGTTGTGAATGTGGCTACAGAACCTTTGGCTGGTAATTTTAATTGGTGCTGTCGCTGTTGATAGCGCTGCCTAGCCTGTGCTGGTGAGACCGATAGTACACAGATAATATCTGGCGGTTTGATCGATTTAAGCAACGTCTCAAGCAGATGGTTTAAACAGTCATTTCTTACCACATTCTCTTCACATTCATAGGATATCAGCGGTTGCAACAGACCGCTATCCACCCGTACACCACCACCACGCTGGCGTCTGATACCGGCAGAACGCAATCCTAGCTTGATAATCAATCGACGCCCCGCAGAATCGCTTAGAAAACGGATGCCATGAAGCGGATGCCTTAACAGTACAGGTATGAATAAAAAGAGACCGCGACCGATCATCTCTAGAGGCGATATTGAACGTACCGGATCGTGGCATGTTAATGGATTCTCACCTATGTGATTCAGGCTCCTACAGTGCTGTTCAAGGGCATTATGCCAAGTGCTTTTACCCGCACCGCACAAGCCAATCCATTCGATTACCGGAACCCTCTTCTCTCTATTTAATTGATGATGGGCAGAGCCCATGATGTTCTCCTACACTAAAAAAGGTATCATTGCAAAATTTATAAAGATGGTTTGTGTGGACATCAATGAAGAAGATCTCTATAAAGGATTGTCGTCAAAATTTAATGACTTTTGTGCCGCAGGATAACAAGAGCATACGTCATTCTCTCAACCAGCACCAGGCAGAGGATCAATTTTCAGATAAAAACATAATATGTTAATATGTTAACCGCTGCACGCGAACCGGTGCGCCTCTATCCTGATGCACTGCAACGTCTGCGTCACCATAATTCACCCTGCCGTGTGGTCACTTAAATCATAGATCATGAATCACGGATCACTGAAAACCCTCCCCTTGTGATAGAAAGATAATGAAAATTTTACTGATTGGTGCAGGAGGACTTGGTTGTGCATTCTTAGCCACAATAATGCACTATCCCACAGGAGAGATCATCCTTTGCGATCCAGATAAGGTGGCACTCTCCAACTTACAAAGACAGATTCTCTACCGTACCTCTGATATTGGCCATAAGAAAATTCTTGCCGCCAAAGATCGCTTCATTGAGTGGGCACCCCAATGGAAAATTACCACCATCGATCAACGGATTAATCACAGGGATGTCATTACCACCCATGCCTCAGGGTGTGACATAATTGTTGATGGTTCAGATAACTTTACCACCCGGTTTGCCGCCAATGATGCCGCCATTCAAAGCAATATTCCCCTGATTCATGGTGCCAGCATCGGTTTTCGTGGTCAGGTAATGGCAATTATTCCACAGAAGAGCGCCTGTCTGCGCTGTCTTTTTATTGATCCACCACCCCAAGAGGGAGATACCTGCCGTTCAGAAGGGGTATTTGCCCCGTTGGTGGGAGAGATCGGGAGTATGATGGCCCGTTTTGCCTGGCGTATCCATCATCAACAGGCGCAGCAAATTATCAATAAAATGTTTACTGTTGATCTGCACGAGGGCAAAAGACGGCCTGTGCGCGTAGAAAAGAAAAAGAACTGCCTTTGCAAACCTTTGGAAGTATGAGATAATATTATTGATCTTTTTTTAGGATGGCCGCAAAAACTTCTATCTTTTCTCGGAAAAGACTTAACCTCATGATTCGAAAGACCGATTAAAAATAGAGACCATCTCTCATACGATCAAAAGTCCGAAGGAGCGCGTTTAAAGTGAAAGCTTTCATTAAAGAAATCCAAGAACGGCTTACGATCGGCGCCTATCGTTCCCCAGAGCAGGTTCGTTTTTCACTGGTCGCAGGACTGCTGCACAAACTCGATTGGGATCTCTGGAACCCCAAACAGGTTCATCTTGGGCCTGAAGAGTTGGCTATATCGCTCTTTCCCTTTACCCCAGAGAAACCAGAGATTGTGATTCAGGTTACCTGGGAGAAGCCACTCCCTAAAGAGAGTCGGGCCGGACCACGCGCTTTCAGCCCCTTCTTTATTTTAACCAATGGTAATGAGTGGCGTATCAACTATACAGACCATCCTGGACAGACATCGGATGTACGCATTAAATCATTGACCATTTTAGAACAGGATCTCCATGAGATTGCCACACTGTTTCATACCTTTCTCTCCTATCAGACACACATTGATGGTACGGTAAAAAAACTCATTCATCATCAACTCAACCGCCGCCTGCCCCGTAAAGATATCCTTCCGCGTCTCCTACCCCGTGCGCAAAAATTACATGAGAAAAATCCTCAATATACCGTAGGGCAGTCACTCTGGCACCTGGTTAAACGCACCAATGCCTCGATCAGTAAAGAAGAGGTGAGACGGTTTTTAGCAGAACAGAAAACCGCTGAAGCAGAGCAGGATCATACCCCATTAAAACATACTGAAAAAGAGCCCTCCCCCCCTAAAGTGAACGCCTCAGCGCCTACATCGCCTCCTCTTAAGGAGAAGCCGCAACCTGTCGCCAAGAAACAAGAGGCGATCATTGAACCGGTTCAGAGGCAGTTTAAGTATTGGACAGAATCGATCACAGGGATGGAGTTTGTCTGGATTGAGCCGGGTTCTTTTCATATGGGTGCACACGATAATGAGAAAGGCCGGCAACCGAATGAAGCCCCACGTCATGCGGTGACACTGACCCAGGGTTTCTGGATTGGTAAATATCCCGTAACTTATAAACAGTGGCGTTTGATTATGGAACGGGAGCAGGATATTGATGCAGAAATTTCTGTATTACGTCAATCCGGTGAAGCGCATGATCAGCATGAAGCACAAAAACTGATTGATCAAGATGCGATGCCCGCTGAGTTTGTCCTCTGGGAGGATACACAAACCTACATCCAGAAATTGTCTCATATGGGTGGTGCTAAATCCAAGTTGCGCCTACCCACTGAAGCCGAGTGGGAGTATGCCGCCCGTGCGGGAACAGAAACCCCCCTACCCTTTCCTGCACAGGACTCCCTCAACGAATATGCCTGGTATATCAGCAGTTCTCAGGGTGTTCTTCATAAGGCAGGACTGCTGAAACCCAATGCTTGGGGCTTGTATGATATGTTGGGCAATGTCTGGGAGTGGGTTATGGATATCTATGCCATGTACGAATCCGCACCAGCAACCGATCCTAAAGGACCAAATTCCTCATCCATGCGCAATCCTCAACATGTAAGGCGTGGTGGCAGTTGCCGTAGCAGTGCAAAAGTATGTCGTCCTGCCAGGCGTAATCATGTGAAAGTGAATGAACTGGAGGCGAAAAACAGCGGTTGCCTTGGATTTCGTCTGGTTCGTGACCAAGAAGAGTAAATTTATATTTTAAGATATAGAATTAATTATATGATTATATTTAAAAAATTTTACATCAACTTTAAGAAATAATCCATCCAACTGTCAAAAGTTGGTTCAATTTATAGAACCAACTTTTATCTTCATAAAACATATAGATGCAATTTAGTTTCAATGAGATTTTACGATGTAGACATAATCTTGACACTATAAAACACCGAAGATATGGGATAAGTCCAATCTCACACCCTGGCATTCTCTTTGCTTTTTCAACCAACAGTTAGTGGTTTTTAGATTCTATTTTTTAATAAGATCTATCTCCATATGCATCTCCTTTTTAACGAGTAGACAATATGAGCCAATTAATCGTAACCACACTCAAGGAGAAGCAGCTCCAGATTATGGATATTTTGGAAGACATTCAGATGGTAGGACTCCATACCCATGAAAGCAACCAATTGATACAGCATCTGGAAAAAAGCGTCTCTAATTATCTAGAGTATTCAGAAAAAACAGTTTACCCTCTTCTCAAACGTATGGCGTGCTTTAACGAAGAGATCTCCCGTCTTTTTCGTGCATGGAACCGTTGGGAGATTTCACTCTCCATGGTGGTTGCCTCTTTTTTGGATCGATTTTCTAAAAAACAGTCTAAGAGAGATGCATACCGTGCCAGTTTAGAGCAACATTTTCAAGAGATGGCCGTACAGGTGAGAGATCGTTTTCTCCAGGAAGAGAATGAACTGTTTCCAAAATGTGTATGCTTCTAGAAACTTCTAAGCCAGGGGAGTCTCCTCCCCTGGCTTAGAAGATGACTGCTTGACATCACCAGAAGAGTTTGACTATCCTTATATTTTAAATATCGATATCTTAAAAGGAACGATCATGGTGCGAGCGACAAAGAGAGGTGAAAAACTTCTCGAAGAGATGCGCATACAACTGGAAAAAGATATTCACGCGGTTGTCTGCCGTAACGAGTATAGTCATCTTTCAGAGCAGCAAAGAGAAGAACTCAAAGTCCGTTCTCTTGAACGGTTAGCCCGCACAAAGTGGGTTGATGAACATGTGATTGCAACCGATCTTATGCTGATTCAATATGAGAACCCGGATATCTTCCCACCCTTAAAGTAGCCTTTTCAAGAGATTCTTCGCCAACTGGAGTGATTGGTCAATGGATCTTTGGTATCTCCTGCACACTGGATCCGATTCCAGCAGCCATGGTTCTGATCCATAAACTCTAACTCCAGATTGAGTCCTTGCAGACAAAATCTGGTACCCCCCTTATAGAGCAGGGGAAGTTTAAGCTGATTCTCGATTATTAAGCTCTGTTTATCAGGAGATATTTTCCACTCCATGCCTGTTCTCTCTTCACGAAATGAGCCCTTACACGCCTGGATCATGGATTCGGGGATCGATTGCAGTCTCAGTGAAGGAAGCCCTAAAAAGTATGCGATAAGATGATGGCATGCAGGCCAACATGCGATGGTGTTTTGAATCGATAGTTTTTCTCCCGAACAGTTCCGAAACAGTGTATGGCTGATTTTCTGGAACTGAGCCAGCAGTGTGGATACTTCATCGTCGGAAGCTTCTTTCTGGTTGTTATATTTGATCTTGTTAACCTGACGATGTAATCGCAGGGTGTGCATCTGGCCATGACGCACATCAAGCTGCTTGAGGAACTGTTGATTATCACCATGGTAGAGATCAATGATTATCGGCTTGAGTGGCGCAATGATCCTAAAAATCTTTGAGAGATAATCGTACAGCTTTCGAGAGCCCCACCCTTTCAGATAGAGTGGATAGAGTCCATAACTTGAGAACGCACCATCTAAAATAACTATTGTTTTACTCTTATTATGTTGTTCTACGAGCATCTGCCATTTTGCAAAACTCTGCTCACAAAAGAGATGAAGCGCGCCTGTGTTCTCTCCAAGATGCATAACCTGCTCTATTGAGTAGATCGGATGATGCGCCGCCTGCTCATTATACCAAACCGCGGGGATACCCTGCTTAAGATATTGTAGCCAGATCCTCTGTGCCAGGATTGATTTTCCTGAGCCAGGAAGCCCCTCTAATAGAATGAGCGAGGCGGGTTGAATAGACCGTTGACCGGCGCCCCACCAATTGTTTTGTTGTTGGCCACGCATTGGACATACCTTACTTTTGTTTATAATTATCTTGATATTTTATGGATATCCAAACATCTTTGAGATCCCAAAGATATTATTGGGTAAGCCAATCCATAAGCGCCTGTTTGCAAAAAGTGCATCATATGGACTTTTAATCAGTATGCTAAGGCACAGCAGATTACAGCGGGTGCCCGCACCACCACGAAGGAATCCACTTGTGCCAGAGCATCTTTTAAGCCCAATGGTTATTTGGGCGATTAAAGCATAAGAGGGTTATCGTTCGGTTCACAGATGACAGACCCCCTGCAGAGCTTATATAAAGTTTTATTTTTTTAGGATATCATCACCATTGTATGATTGTCCATAATATTGTCACTTATCCTATTAAGCGACAACGGTAAAAACTTACCTCAGAAAACAGAGCAACACAATGATAAAAATAAGTTTATGCTGTTTTTATCGTTTATAAAAACCATAGACAATCGCGCTGACAGGCAACTTAAATATTAATAACAATTATTTAAGATAACAACAAGAATGGATAACAGTATATTAACACGCTTATAAAGGCATAACTATGTAAAAACAATAAATATAGATGTTGTTTCTATCCTGATAAAGGCGATCTGCTCTCCAACCTCAGGGAATCAGATGATACTCTTTTAACTTATCAAAAATTAGATCCCTACTGATTGGCTTGACGATATAATCGGTACATCCGCCTTCAAAGAAAGCCTTAACAACTGATTTTTGTTCATCAAGTGCCGTTGTCATAAAAATCTTTGCTTCCATGAGTCTTCCGAAAAAAGCCTGTTTGAGCTTGGGCGTGTTTCCTGACCAGTTAACTGTTTGATGTAAAAATCTCGATAACCGGTTCTGGAATTCCGCAGACTCGTTCTGGATTCGTTTTTTGAGGTAAAAAAACAGTGTGAAACGAAGGGAGTTTTACCCCATTATGCAAGAACTGACTCTGTTTTTTCCGCTTTTCCAGCTATTTGAGCGCACTGGTAGCGTAGAAAGCGCTTCACGTTGCTGGCCAG
>JBQGBW010000080.1:0-19150 GCA_052043475.1 Magnetococcales bacterium HHB-1 | reverse complement strand
GGCTTGAGTTTTTGCGTGACCTATTTGTTTTCATTGAGATTACATTAACAGAAGGGGAATATGGAGGGTGTCCGATGTCTGGAAAAGGGAAAGAGGAAGTGAAAGGGGCCAGGATGACTTCCTTTCTCACCAAGGCTCATGCGGAACATAGTTATCTGGAGATTCATATTGGTGGGCGGGATCAAACTCTTTTTGCCTATTTTGCTGATCATCCTCCCCAACCGCTGAGTTAATTCAGGAGATTGCCGCTTCCAATCGGGAACAGAATACAGGTGCCGACCAGATCAACGGGGCAATTCAACAGCTGGATCAGGTGATTCAACAAAATGCCGGGGCTTCCGAGGAGATGGCGGCAACAGCAGAGGAGCTGAACAGTCAAGCAGAACAGTTGTCCCAGGCCATCGGCTTCTTTAAGTTGAGTTCAGGAAGCGGTATAAAAACAGCTTCCAATAAACCCCGAACAGCAGCTCCATTGGCCCCCTCACCCCAGGCCAGAGTTAACCCCAAACCCGCTCAACCCCGAAAAAGATCCGCACCCGCTTTAACCGATCAATCAAAAGGGGTGTCCCTGGATATGAGTGGGGGAAGCGATGACGAATTTGAAAGCTTTTGATCCGCGATTGTACTGGATCTCTGTATGGAAATTCATGAGGATGGGAAAGCATTTTCCGGCAAGCTTTGAGGGAGTGCACCATTTCCCGGGAGTCCACTTGATGATACAATCGTTTGGCGTCTGTAAACCCACAAGGGGATCGTTATCATGAGTAGCAGTAAAACGGCCACCGCATCCGCAGATACTATTCAGTACCTGACCTTCAAGTTGGGTTCTGAAGTCTTTGCCGTCGATATCTCAAAGGTTCGGGAAGTTCTGGAATATACTTCCGTTACCTTTGTCCCCCGAACCGTTGAGTTCATGTGTGGGGTGATCAATCTGCGGGGAAGCGTTGTTCCTGTTGTTGATATGCGGCTTAAATTCGGAATGGAGAAGACCGAGAAGACCGTCAACACCTGTATTATCATCGTTGAGATTGTTCAGGATGATGAGGTGACTGTCATGGGGGCATTGGCGGATTCGGTTCAGGAGGTGATGGAGTTGAATCCCAATCACATCGAACCCCCACCCAAGTTGGGAACCCGTTTACGCAGTGATTTCCTTAAAGGGATGGGTAAGAGTGATGGCCGCTTTATCATGATTCTGGATATTGATCGGGTCTTCTCATCGGAGGAACTCTCATCAGCCAATCCTGAAAATCAAGCCAAGTCAGCCTGATCCAGTTTTCAGATAGATCGATAGATTCGGGGGAGGAAGACTTTATTTCTTCTCCCGAACTCCCTTCTTACCTCTTACGGAATATAATTAATCCCCGCTTTCCGATCCTGAAAAAGCCGGTCGCAATCGGTTGCCGTTGATGCCCCTCTATCGCATAATAAAGATAGTGAAGTTCAGCTCCCATTTTATCGGAAGGACTTCATAACCGTCTGACTAACGGTTTTCTTATTTCTTTTTCCCTTTCATGGACTTTTGCATTTCCCTGGATTGATGCGGATCAGGGGGAAGTTATGGATGGATATCTTAAGGAGCTACTTGAATGAGTGTGAGAAAAAAAACCCGCGTTCTGGTAGTGGATGATTCTGCCATTGTGCGTCAGACACTCACGAAAATCCTCTCCACAGATCCCCAGATTGAAGTGATCGGTAGTGCTCCTGATCCCTTTGTGGCGGCAGAAAAGATCAAGAATCTGGTTCCCGATGTCATCACCCTTGATATTGAAATGCCCCGCATGGATGGCTTGACCTTCCTACGAAAAATCATGACCCAACATCCGATTCCGGTTGTGATGTGTTCAACATTGACCGGCGAAGGGTCGGAGATGGCTCTTAAGGCAATGGAATATGGGGCAATTGAGATCATCACCAAGCCGAAAGTGGGAGCGAAAAGCTTTCTGGAGGAGTCCCGGATAAGTATCTGTGATGTTGTGAAGGCAGCGGCAATGTCAAATCTGAAAAAGCTGCAACTTCATAGCAAACCGAAAACGTTACGGCGTCCGGTCTCCTCCGCGACAGGCTCTACCTCTACGCGTGCTTCAAAAGCCGCCGGCAATAAGGGTGGAGTGGCCCCGAAACTAACCGCTGATGCCATGCTTGCCAAGCCGATCACCAGCCGATCCATGGCCAAAACAACAGAAAAAATTGTTGTGGTTGGTGCATCAACCGGGGGTACGGAGGCGTTAAGGGAGTTTTTGATGGCCCTTCCGCCTGACTCTCCGGGAATCGTCATCGTTCAACATATGCCGGATAAATTCACCAACGCTTTTGCCAATCGGTTGAATGGCTTATGTCAGATCTCGGTCAAAGAGGCTGAAAACAACGACTCCATTTTGCGGGGCCAGGCTCTGATTGCCCCCGGAAGCATGCATGCCATGGTAAAACGGAGTGGTGCCCGCTACTACGTTGAGGTTAAAGATGGACCTTTGGTTAGTCGTCATCGCCCATCGGTTGATGTTCTTTTCCGATCAGCGGCAGCTTATGGGGGAGCTAATGTTGTGGGGGTGATCATGACCGGTATGGGGGATGATGGGGCCAGGGGTATGAAGGAAATGAAGGATGCCGGGGCTGTTAATATTGCCCAGGATGAAGCCTCCTGTGTTGTTTTTGGTATGCCGAAAGAGGCGATCAAACATGGGGGAGTTGATATCGTTAAACCGCTTAATCAAATAGCCGCTGAGATGTTGCGCCTCTGTGGTTGATTCCTCTCTGTTTTACTAGGTGGAGAGAATCTTGCTTGCTTTCCTGAATGGCTCATCCCTTGTGGACGCGATTCAAGAGAGAGAAGAGACTATGAATTCCACACAGAAAGAAAATGACTTTCAACGCCTCAAGAATTTTATTCGCACTCATTTCGGGGTTGAAATCTCTCCTGCCCAACAAGCCCGTCTCCATATTCAATTGCAACGGCGTCGGAGTGCTTTGGGAAACATCTCTTTTCTGACCTATTTCAATCAGTATCTTGCCGATCCCAGAGAGACCAATGAGGAGTTGAATGCCATTCTGGATACCCTTTTTGCCAAAAAGAGTCAATTTTTTGATAATCCCCATCAGTTTGAATTTTTGATGAAATCGGCCGTTCCAGAACTGATAAAAAGCTCCGGTGCTGGAATCAGTCGCAAAATGATGATCTGGAGTGCCGGTTGTGGGGAGGGGGAAGAGGCATATACTTTGGCCATGGCAATGAGTGAATTTAGGCGTCATTATCCAGGTTTTGACTTTAAATATCATATTCTTGCAACGGACATGTCCAAAAAGGCGCTTTCGGGTGCGGTGAATGCGGTATATAATTTCGAGCAGGTTCGCCCGATTCCGATGGCTCTTAAAAAACAGTATCTTTTAAAGAGTCGCAATCCTAAAAAGAGGGAAGTTCGTTTTAATCCTTCAACTCGTCAGATGGTCGCTTTTCGACGACTTAATCTTTTATCGGAAAACTTTGGGTTGCGGGAGAAGGTGGATATTCTTTTTTGCCGTAATCTTCTGCCTCTTTTTGCCGATAATTTGCAGGATACCCTCTTTGAACAATTTGCCAAAGTGCTATCTCCAGGGGGTTTTCTCTTCCTTGATGAGAGTGAAAAAGGAACCAACGTCCCCTCCCCCATGCACCCGGTAACCGATGCCATTTATCGCTTGGCGGCTTAAGGAATGCCATGAGTTCCATAAGCCCTGAACCCTCATCAACCCTCCATCTCAATCCGGGAGAACTTTTTATTGGTGAGGAGCCGATTATTGTTTCAACAATTCTTGGTTCCTGTGTGGGTTTAACGCTTTTTCATCCCCAACGAAAAGTGGCTATGCTTTGTCATGCCATTCTTCCCATCTATCGCCCATCCCGCAATCACCAATCCGATAAGCATCAGGGTCTGAAAAACTCTCCCTTTAATCAACCTGTCAAAAAAAATCCAGAGATCTATCGTTACGTTGATTCCGTTTTTGAATTCATGTTTAAAGCTTGTAAGGAGCGAAAAATTCCCCTCAAGGAGATGCAGGCCAAGCTTTTTGGGGGATCCAACCTCTTTCATCATGAAAATCCCTATCATGAAGGAAGATCGGTTGGCCAACAGAATATTTCAACAGCCATGGCTATTCTGGAGACAACAGGAATTCGATTGACTGCACAGGATGTGGGAACCAGCCGGGGTCGGAAAATCTTTTTTAACACCGAAACCGGGGAAGTGTTGGTAAAAAGAATGAATATGAAATCAATGCAGCAGTTGGATAGACTCTGTTGTGAAACCAAGGAACGATTTAAGGATATGAAGTTGAATGGGTTGTGAGAACCTGTTGAAATTCAAAAAGAGAACCCGCTGAATGCATGATCATCCAACGGGTCTTTGCCTCCGACCAAAGAACATGTTCACGTTATTTTCCCCGAACCAATCCCTTCAACTGTTTCCAAACTGATGGGGCTTTGGCATTGAGAACATCCTCAGCCTTGATCGGTTTTTTCTTCTTCCCCTTCTTGGTCCTCAGATACTCCCGCTGAACATGATTGTAAACCTCTCCCAAGGTCAAGGCGTGGGAAGAGTCATCCACATAGAATTGAGTTCCGCAGCGAACCCCCTGACAAATGGTTCCCTCCCCCTTCTGCTCGGGTTGGGCATAGTTCCTGATAACCGATTTGATATCCAGAACCCGATTCGCTTTCTTCTCAATCTGAAGACCTGATTCCATCTTAACCTCTTCTTCAAGCTCAACCGAAGAAGGAATAACCAATTTAAGATTAACCTCGGTTCCCTCATCAATCTGCCCGGCATCCTCAGGGAAACAGAAAGCCAACCCCCCTTGAGAGAGGTCCAAAACACTGGCTTCAAAGGGCTCCATTATCTTGACCGGCATGTTCTTGATCACCGGACTACGAAAATAGCGTCTTTTATCACTGACAAAGATTGATTTCGGAAAAGAGAGAATCAAACAGCGCTCCCCCTCAATCTGCTCCTCACCCCGAAAGTTGACTGCGGCTTCAACCCCCTTGACCCCATCGAAGAAAAGAAGATTCAATTTAACCCCAACATCCAACTCCTCAATCACTTCCGGTGGAGTCATATGGGAGATAACAAGATGATCCCCCTGCCGAAGATAGGAGAGAGGTTCATAAAGTTCACCGCTGATACTACCGTCAACAATCTCCTCATCCTCAGCTGGTTGGGGAGGATGATCAGCAAAATAGGCAAAAAGAGTTTGATCCCGCCCACCAATATGAATCTCCAGATAACTATGTTCCGCATGAGCCTTGGTGAGAAAGGAAGTCATCCTGGCCCCTTTCACTTCCTCTTTCCCTTTTCCAGACATCGGACACCCTCCATATTCCCCTTCTGTTAATGTAATCTCAATGAAAACAAATAGGTCACGCAAAAACTCAAGCCTCCCCCATAGAGACCTCTTTTCGTCGTTTAAATTGAGTTAACAACAATTGAAAAAAATTTACCATATTCCTTTACTCAATTTCAATCATATTAGCCATGGTGGAAAATTTTGAAGCTTTCAAACTATTTTTTATGCAAAATGACATCAAGCCATCTCTGCACCAAAGAGATAATTGTCATCTATATATATATATATTTATACCAATCACAATAATTAAATATCTAAATTAGCCCATTTTCGAGAACAGAGCCTATTTACAGCTCCCGGTTGCTGGGTAAAATTGTTCCAAGCCTGACAGGCACTCTCAAGAATATCTTCATAATCAGCGAAACAACGATTGGACAAATCATCATCCCGCAATTGCTCCCAGAGTTGTTCTGTGGGATTTAATTCTGGAGATGCTGCCGGTAATGGAATAAAGGTGAGATTTTTTGGCCACTGAAGAGTCTTCGCAAGATGCCATCCTGCCTGGTCACCAACCAGAACTCCGTGACGCCCCTCTGGAATGGCCTCTGAAATCTCTTGGATATGAAGTTGCATCGCGAAGGCATCGGCTCTCGGGAGCACTAAACCAACGGCTTTATCTTCTTTTGGGCATACCGCCCCAAAAATGTATGCCGAAATAAACTGGCGCTGTCGAACCACTCGGGGACGTGTCCCTTTCCTCGCCCAGATGCGAGAGACCGTTCCTTGTTGACCGACACGAGATTCATCTTGAAACCAGACCTCAACACGAGAAAGCTCAATCCCATCGGGAATAGACTCAATCACTGTTTCCTCAAATCTTTTTTAAACTCTTCCTGCAAAACTGGATCTGAATCCGGATGCTTTGAACGTGCTGAAATCCAAACCAACCCCACCCGATGCAATGTGTCATAAGTTGCAGAAAGGGAGCAGGTGACATTGAAGTCTGTCTGAAGGATTTTCTGGATTTCTTTCCCATTAATGCGGCCACCTTTTCGCTGTTCCTGTGCATCAAAAACCGCTTTCTCGAATTCGGCCTCCTTCTCTCTTGGGAGCTTGGGTTTGTTTCCCCGGCCTGGCTTTTCCTGAAGTCCTTCAACTCCCTCATTCTTGAATCGATTGACCCAGTTTTGAACTGACTTCCAATGGACCTTGAGCATTCGGGCAGTTTCTGCCAACCCTTTCCCATCTTGAATATGGGCCATTCCAAGAAAACGGATACGGGTACGGGGGTGTGGCTCTCTCCTGGCCAAGCCGGAAAAATCGATTTCTTTGATACCTGGAGGAAGAATCAGTTTACGTCCCATCGTGCTTCCTGAAAAAGAATCAGAGGTGAGGATTACCCCCTATTATATCAGATAGTTTATTCCTGTGATTGGTATTACACGCCTTAAGATCCATTTTCCGGCAACCATTTTGTCACCTTGCGCCCTTAGAATGTAACCTATCCCCAATTACATTATGTCACTTTAGGCTTTGTTTGGATTAAAACAGTGTTGTATTTCATTTGTTTGGTCATTGGCAGGAAAAATGCAAGGAATGTAACAGAAGAACAGACATCCATCCTTATATATCCATTGAACATTCTGGCGGAGAACACCGGAAAGGAGACACGCCATGATCAATAATAGTCGTTTTTTGAGTTTGTCAATCCAACCCTCCAAAGGAAAATCCCTCAAAAGCATAGAGCCGAGTGAAGGTCAGGTTTGGTTGATACCTGTTCCGGGTGATCATGGCCGTTGCATTGTGCTGCCAAAAGAGATGGGATCAGCCTTGACGGATCGATCCCGCATGGCCCATTCATTAAGAGAGTGTCTTGGGATTTATATCGGTGATCCTCATGACCACTCCAATAGAGAGTTGGCCTTTGTTACCCGGATTCAATTCATCAAGACCGATATCAGGCGTTTGATCTGGAATGAATCGGATAACCTTGCTGCCAAGGAGTATATTCGCCATGGTTGGAAAAAGAGATTGGTTCAAAGACCAAATGTGAAAGCGTTTGGGGAGAGCCACCATAAGAGGAAGAGGGATTATACCACTATGAAGTGGAGAAAGAGTGCCACTTTAAAAACACGGAATATCCTGTTTGAACATCGGTGGACCATTGCTTGACATCTCTATTTATCGACCTGTTCATCCTTGTTAGGAGGGTTTCTTAACAGGGATGAAGTTTTTTCCGTTAATAATCATGTATCAGGGGTAAGAGATCACTCTTCAAGCGGTTTGGGTTGGGGTTGCAACGATTCCAACGGAGCTACTTTCAGAACAATCCCACCATCATCCGGTTTGGAAAGCTTGGGAATTGGACCGGAAACAGGGCTCTTCTCTTCTGGTTTATCTTTTTGATTGTGCTCCAGTGGGCTCTCTTCGACAGCTTTCGGTTTTATCACAGGAGGTACAGTTTCCCTCTTCCCCTGATCCTCCTCTTCCTTCATATCAAGCTCAATGGAAGAGCCTGTTTCCTTTTTCTCAACCGGGATCTTCTTCTTTTCAATGATTGGTTCTCTTTCCTTAACCGGCAATACTTCATCAACCTTTTCCGGCAGATCCAGAGGTTTTTCCTTAACAATTGGCTTGGGTGCTATAAAATAGAGTGAAGAGTCTCCCTGTTTCATGATTCCGGCCGTCATCTCTGCCCGGTCTCCAAACCCCATAAAGAAATCAACTCTCCCCGGTCCAACGATCGCCCCCCCAGTATCCTGATTGACAACCAATTGGGTCTTCCCTTTCCATTGCGCCTTCTGCCATCCGGATTGGGCAGGTGTACCCTCGGGAAAATGGGGAAAGGTGCTGATCAGAATCGCTGGGGCACCCTTGGGAAAGATTCGCCAATCGGAAGCTATTGACCTTTCAGCCGTTAAAGCCACCCCGATATTTCCATATGGACCCCCTTTGATCTCCCGGAAGAAAACATATGAGGGATTATGGGCAAATACCCTTCTCATCTCATCAGGATGATTGCTCAACCACTGCTTCAACTTTGGCAGACTCATCTCGGATGCCGGAATTCTACCCTCTTCGATCAACAGCTTCCCCAAAGATCGATAGGGTTGACCATTACTGGCGGCATAACCAACCCGTAACATCTTATCCAGACCATCCTTATCTTTAAGGGGCTTTCCATCCTCATTATAGAGCTTAACCCGACCCGATCCCTGAATCTGCAAAAAGAACTGATCCGCCAAACTGTCAACCCAAACCAACTCCAGCTTTTTATCCCTTAAAACTCTTTTATGATCAATCTGATCCCGATCATAATAGGGAATCAACTTTCCTGCTGCATTCCGCCCGGTAATTCTCTCCCCTTTCCACTCGGCCCGAAATAGGCCCAAATCAACGCTAACCAGGTCATCTGGACGTTCATAAAGGGGAAACCGGAAACGATCCGTTTGAACCATCGATCCATGCAACAAGGGCTCATAATAGGATGTTACCAAAACATCACCCCGACTGTTGCGACCAATGGAATGAAAAAGGAGATAACGCTTCTCAAGAACGGAAAAGAGTCTTGCAGGATCACCCAGACGGGCAACCTTGGCCAGTTCCTCACAAGCCAGAGCCATATCAGATGCAGAAACCTGCCAATTACCAAAACGATAGAGAGCTTTTGCCGGGCGTTTACGATAATAACCAGCACTCATCTCCAACGCCTTGGCCCATTGCAACCATCCCTTATCCTGAATAATCCCCGCCTTAACCGATTGCCAATCCGCTGGTTTCAAGGGAAGGAATTGGGCCAGAATCTCTTCAGGAATCGGCTTTGGGCGTGGTGAGGGAGGGAGAATCACCACATCCTTCTTGTCAGCAGGTGATTCTATCTCAGAAACAACGGGCTTTTCAGGAATCTTTTTATCAGGCTGCTCAACAACAATCGGTTTATGCGACTCCGGTTTTCTCGGGGAGATCGGAATCAGACTCAAAACCAGGATGATAATACCCCCAGTCAGAATCAAAACAATGCCTGAAACCAATCCTCCCCGTCGCTTGAAAATGGTCACATCACCCCTCTGGCCACTTCATCCGGCTGCTGAATTGCGGTCAGAAACCAGGCAGGATTTGAACTGCCTGAAGGACGCAGAAAGGTCCAATACTCTTCAACGATAACCGCCCGATTGGGATCACCATCAATCACCTGTCCTTGGGGATTCAATGTGGTATCAATCATGGAGACTTCAAAACGAACGGTAATATAATCGTTTCCCCTTTCCTGCCAAGCCTCACTGATATCAATGGCCTGAAAATGCAACTGATCAATAATATTCCGTTCACCCGCCTGCCTGGCCCGATTCGCCTCATTCTGAATCATGCCCCACATCTCGTCGGTCAACAGCGGTCTCAGATGATCAATTCGCCAATCAGCCCAGGCCGCCTGAATCTGCTCAAAAGCGCCCCTGGCCCCATCCAAAAAACGCCCTTCATCAAAAGAGGGATCCGCCCCCCGAATCGCAGCCAAACCCTCCTCAAGATCATCCGTACCAATGGGATTGGCAAAGGATCCACCACCCCCCATAGGTGCATTGCGAGGCTTGGCCAGATCATCAAAATGATGGCTTCTTTCAATACCTGCACCATCAACAACCGGTTGAGCATATTGCCGTTTCCGCCGGTTCATAAAGAAACGGAAACCGAAATAGATCAACGAAGCCAACAGCACAAATTCCAGAAAACCGAAACCACCACCCCCATCATCATCACCCCCAAAAAGCATGGAGCCGATCATGCCACCCAACAGAAGGCCCCCAATTCCCCCCATCAAAGCCCCTTTGCCAAATGAGCTCTTATTGGTTGGGGTACGGGTTCCCGCCCTTGTGGATCGGGCTGGTGTTGATGATCGGGAGGCGCGGGAACCGAATGAACTGCCACCACCAAAACGTTTCGCCTCAACGGCTTGCGGCCAGACCGTTAAAGCGGAAAAAACCAGTGTCAATGCGATTGCGAAAAGGGAGAGGGAACGCAAGGGCATTTTCATAGTCACTCACTCCGAAAAAGGGGGTATATCTTGAGAATCATGACCATCATGCGGGAGATCATGACGACTCTTCAATAGACGAAATCCAAGGAAAAGAATGGCACCAACCATGATGAGATCCAACAGACCAAACGGCCAATTCCCCTTGGTGCCGAAAAGAAGGGATCCCAAAACCCCCCCGGTAACAAAGGTGGCTTCAGATTCCTCCATTTTTCGTTTGTTGATTAATTGATTGGGTTCCTTCCTCCATTCAACACTCCCACCTGTCATCCTGTCGGTACTTCCCAAGCTGACAGCCTTTGATACGGGATGGATCATACAGGTAAGAAAAAGAAAAAAAAGCGTGAGACGAAGAGTTCGGTTAGGTGGAGACATGGTCACCCCTGGGCGTCATCCTCCTCGGCAACCCGGTCATGCGAAGCCGCCCAAAACAGTTCCGCGACATGACGAACCTTGATGGCAGAGTTTTGCTCCCGAAGGCCCGCTTGAAGTGACATCAGACATCCGGGATTGCCAGCCACAACCGTATCAGCACCCGATGCCCTGATCGCTTCCAACTTGGATTGGCGGATTGCCAGACTTCGTTCAGGAAAGCGGAGCATGTAGTCCCCCCCTGCCCCACAACATTGACCGGCTCCTTCAATCTCCCGGCGCGGAACCGGAAGTGCATCCAACAACCGCCTTGGCTCTTCTATTGTGCCCAATCCATGGTGGGTTTGGCAATGATCATGAAAAGCGAGGGTCCCCATTCCGGGATCCCCAACCAAAGGTGAACCCTCTTCCACATGACGCGATAGAAAAATGGAGAGATCTTCAATCTTACCGGAAAACTCCTTCGCCAGCTCTGCAAAACCCTCTTCCCGACCCATCGCCTTACCATAACTGCGAGTTGTTATGGCACAAACACTGGCATCACAAATCACATGGTCCACCCTTCCCGCTTTGGAGAAGGCCTGTAACAGTTTTTTCGCCTGTCTCTTAAAGGGTTTCATCTCCCCCTGTTCCCGATAAGGAGCTCCACAGCAACCGTAATTAGCAAGAACAACCGTTTCATAGCCAAGTGCCTCAATCATTTCACGGGCATAAAGACCGACATGGGGCAGAAACAGTTTAGCCATGCATCCCCCCAATAAGGCCACCCGCCCTTTGGTCTGTTTTCGGGTCATCGATGAGGGCAGGGTATGCGGCAAATCATACAATTCCGCTCGAATCGGGGGAATCAAACCCTCAATTCGTTTCAGGGAGGGAATTAAATTAAGGATTCGACTAAAGCGGACAAACCTCTGTAAACCGGAATGTTTATAGAAGCTGATTAAACGGGAAAACCAAGCACTCAATTGGTGGGAATCGGTAATTTTATGCAGCAGCGTGATACCTGGGGGATGGGCACTCTCCCCCAAACGTCGAGTCATCAACACCATCTTTCCGGTTCGGACCCCGGCCGGACAGGCGCTATGACAAGCTCGACAGGCGATACAGGATGAAATGGCATCCACCGCCTGTTGAGGATCAATCCGACCCGCTTTCATGCCCAAAATGATGGAGAGTCGGCCTCGGGGTGAAAGCCCTTCATTATTCTCAACCTGAAAAGTGGGACATTGGGGAAGACAGTATCCGCAATGGGTACAAAGATCGGCATTTTTCAGGGTAGGAAATTTTTTGGGTGTCGATTTTTTGTCAGGCGATGATGCCATTCAAACCCCTTTATCGGCCAGTCGACCTCAGTGATCGGTTATTTTGGGAGAGGTTGCGGTGAGATGAGCCATTGATTGAATCCACACCTCATCCCTATGATGTGTTCCAACTATCCCGTCTGCTGTCTGGCCTGAAATATAAGCCTTCAGGGAACTCATTTCAAAGGCAATCAGCGCCTTGATGGAAAATAGGGAATGTTGGCGGCGGGTTATGCTTTGGAGACAAGAGAGATTACCGGGAGTTTAATATGGCGGGACATAGCAAGTGGGCCAATATCAAACACCGTAAAGGGGCTCAGGACGCCAAACGCGGGAAAATATTCACCAAGCTGATTCGTGAAATTGTCACCGCAGCGCGTATGGGAGGGGGGGGGTGATCCCTCTGCCAATCCTCGATTAAGAGCCGCTATCCTGGCCGCCCGTCAACAAAATATGCAGAAGGATACCATTGCCAAAGCCATCAAACGGGGAACCGGAAATGCCGAGGGGGATAACTTTCAGGAAGTGCGTTATGAAGGTTATGGGCCGGGTGGGGTTGCCATTATTATTGATACCCTGACCGATAACAATAACCGGACGGTGAGTGAGGTACGGTTCTTGCTGAGTAAATTTGGTGGCAATATGGGCACATCGGGTTGTGTCGCCTTCATGTTTGATAAGAAGGGATCAATCACCTTTGAGGGTGTTGATGAAGATGAACTGATGGAAGCCGCTCTGGATGCCGGTGCTGAAGATATTGAGAGTGATGGCACCACTTTTGAAGTGATCACCGAGCCGGGCGATTATGAGACGGTCTTAAACGGGCTGAAAGAGGCGGGTTTTGACTCCCCGGTCTCCAGTGAAGTGACCATGCGACCCCAGAATACAACAACGCTGGATGAGAAGAAGGCCGAAAGCATGCTCAAGCTTATTGAGGCGCTGGAGGATAATGATGATGTTCAGCATGTTTATGCCAACTTTGACATTCCTGATGAGGTAATGGAGCGACTTTCACAGTAGGCCATTCTCCCCGGAGCCGATTGATGGTTCGGGGGTTTTTAAGGGTTTCTGGTATAGCTTAGAACCTGTTTATAATGACGATTATGGTGTGGGAGAGTGATAGATTATGCGGGTTTTGGGCATTGATCCGGGAAGCAATGTTACCGGATGGGGCATTATGGATGAGGTTGGGCGAGGAGTTCGTCATGTCGCCCATGGTTGTGTACGTCTGCCCCCCAAAACCCCTCTGCCCGAACGGTTGACCACCATCCATCAGAAGCTCAGTGGGATTATTGCCCAATATCAACCCGCAGCGGCCTCGGTTGAGGAGGTTTTTGTTTCAAGGAATGTTCAAAGCGCCTTGAAGTTGGGTCATGCCAGGGGTGTTGCTGTGGCGGCGATTGGAGCTCAGGGAATTCCAATCTTTGAATATACCGCTTTAAAAGTCAAAAAGGCTGTGGTTGGCTATGGACGGGCTGAGAAGCAACAGGTTCAGGAGATGATCAAACTGCTTCTGGATCTGCCGAAAGTTCCCCCTCAGGATGCGGCGGATGCTCTGGCCAATGCCCTGTGCCATATTCAATCCAGAGAGCGATTTGTTCCCAAAGTTAATCTTTCCACAAAAAAACGGCAGGGCATTCGTTTCCCAGGACAACCGGCTGGAGCCCCAGGTTGGTCAGGTCGGCGTGAGGCTTTGTCATGATTGCCCATCTGGAGGGTTGTCTGGTTCAAAAGGAACCCGATTTTGCCGTTATTGATGTCAATGGGGTGGGTTATCGGGTTTTCATTCCCACCAGTGTCTATTCCAATCTTCCTGTTATTGGTGAAAAAGTCCTTTTGCAAACAGTTACCCAGGTTCGGGAGGATGCCTTTCATCTTTACGGGTTTCTTCAGGCCGATGAGAAGGCGCTCTACTCTCTTTTGATCACTGTTTCCGGTATTGGAGCCAAACTCGCTCTGGCTGCTCTTTCCACTCTCACCCCAAAAGCTCTGGTTGAAGCGGTCAGAAGGGAGGATTTGGTTATTCTCTCCCGTATTCCTGGTGTTGGTCGGAAAACGGCGCAAAGGATGGTGATGGAGCTGAAGGATAAGGTTGAAAAAATCTATTTGAGTGATGATCAGGTTACCCTCTCTGAACCCGCCGGGCCTGTCACCTCAACCGCCCTTCTTGAGGATCTGATATCGGCTCTGGTCAACCTTGGTTTCAAACGCAATCAGGCTGAAAGGGTCTCCCGTGAGGTTCTTCAAGGGGATGATCCACCACCCTTGGAAAAAGCGATTGGCATGGCCCTGAAAAAGCTCTCCAGTGCCAGTTAAGGGGTAAAAAGGGATGATGACCGAAACGGCACAGCGTCGCCTTATCTCCAGTGACGGGCAGGCAGGGGACCGGCTTTTTGAGACCGGATTACGCCCCCGATCCCTGGATGAGTTTGTGGGTCAGGAGATTCTGAAAAAAAATCTCTCGGTCTTCCTTGAGGCCGCCAAGAAACGGAATGAAGCCCTGGATCATCTTCTTCTTTACGGCCCCCCCGGATTGGGAAAAACAACCCTGGCTCAGATAATCGCCTATGAAATGGGAGGGGAATTACGCTCAACATCAGGACCGATTATTGAAAAAGCCGGGGATCTGGCCGCTCTCCTGACCAACCTTGATCCGGGTGATGTTCTCTTTGTCGATGAGATTCACCGTCTAAGCCCGACCGTTGAGGAGATCCTCTATCCCGCCATGGAGGATTTTCAACTGGATATCATGATCGGTGAGGGAACCGCCGCCCGTTCCGTTAAAATTGATCTCCCCCCCTTCACCCTGGTTGGAGCGACCACCCGCGCCGGAATGTTGACCGGGCCGTTACGGGACCGTTTTGGCATTCTCTCCCGGATGCTCTACTACCAAGCGGAAGAGTTGGCCCAAATTGTTCTGCGATCAGCCCGACTCCTGGATGCCCCCATGGATGCTTCCGGTGCTTTTGAGATTGCAAGACGTTCACGAGGAACCCCAAGAATCGCCAACCGGTTGCTGAAACGGGTGCGGGATTTTGCCGAAGTGATGGGTCAGGGCCTCATTGATCGACCAACAGCGGATGAGGCGTTAAAGCAATTGGAGGTTGATGATCGGGGACTTGATGCCATGGATCGGCGGGTCCTACTGCTGATTATCGACCGTTATCGGGGGGGACCGGTCGGACTCGATACCATGGCGGCGGCTGTTGGGGAAGAACGTGATAATATTGAAGATGTTATTGAACCTTTCCTGTTACAGGAAGGTCTTATTGAGCGTACACCGCGAGGTCGATGCGCCACCCGGGAGGCCTATCGCCATCTGGGTCGAAAACCTGAAGGAGCCGGTGTATGAACCCCAACAGTGGCATGGTCAATGATGATTGGTTCTCCATTCCCATTCGAGTCTATTACGAAAATACGGATGCCGGTGGGGTTGTCTACCATAGCGACTATCTCAATTTCATGGAACGGAGCCGAACCGAATGGCTCAGACGGGTGGGCTTGGGTCAAAAGCTGCTCCGGGAAGCGCTGGGAATCCTGTTTGTTGTCGCCCGCGTTGAAGTGAAATTTCATGCTCCAGCACAACTGGATGATCTGTTATGGATCCGTCTGCGCCCCTCAACAATGAAACGACGAATCGCCAGCCTTAATCTGGAACAGGAGATTATCAGAGACTCCGATGGAACCCGACTTGTCTCGGCCAAGGTGGTTGTCGCCTGCATCAATGAAGAGAGAAAACCAACACCCATTCCCGATCGGGTGATCGATTCTCTCAACAATCCTGAATAATTATCCCCCTTGAATAATAAGCCATTACCCCCATCATGGAATAAAAGATGCGGTTGGGGGTTTGAAATATTATAGCTCCTGAAACATAATCCCCTTTTTGAGTACTCAACAGGCACCCATGGGAAAAACAGGAAAGCGTGATGAATGAGCACAGCATATGGGATTTGGTATTGCAGGCGGGGCCGGTGGTTCAGCTTGTGATGTTGAGCCTTCTCCTCGCCTCGGTGATCTCCTGGGGGATTATATTCGATAAATGGCGTAAGTTCAGGAAAATCAATAAGGATTCCGAGGATTTTGAAGAGTTGTTCTGGGGGGGGATGAGTATGCCCAAGATCTTCCAGAGCGCTCCTGAAAAGTGGCCCAATCTTCCGATGGTACAGGTCTTTACAACCGGTTTTCGGGAGTGGCGGCGTTGGGAGAGTGAAAAGCATAATGAAGCCTTTCAGGTTGGGGATGTGGGTGATTTTCTGGCCAATGTCAGAAGGGCGATGACGGTGGCCCTTAATCGGGAGGTGGATAATCTGGAGACAGGTTTGACCTTTCTGGCCACGGTGGGCTCAACCAGTCCTTTCATTGGTCTTTTTGGAACGGTTTGGGGAATCATGAACGCCTTTCGGGGTCTGGCGGGGGCTAAGAGTACCACTTTGACCATGGTGGCTCCTGGAATTGCTGAGGCGTTGGTGGCGACGGCCATGGGGTTGGTGGCGGCGATTCCCGCTGTGATTGCCTATAACAAGTACTCTTCGGATCTTCGGCATATCAATCAGAGAACCGATAATTTTGGGGCGGAATTTCTCAATATTCTTGAACGTCAGGCTGCCCGTATGAAGCAGCAACGAAAGGGGGGTTGACCGATGGGAATGGGAGTGCGCATGAGTGAGGGTGGGGGGGATCGTTTCAGTGGTGCGATGAGTGAGATCAATGTCACCCCTCTTGTTGATATCATGTTGGTGTTATTGATTATTTTTATGGTCACCGCCCCTTTGCTGACCCAAGGTGTTGAGGTTAATCTTCCTCAAGCCTCCGCCAACCCGATCTCCAGTAATCAGGAGCCGATAGTCATTTCGGTCAAGCCTGATGGATCCACCTATATTGAAAACAAACGGATTCCTTTGGATGAACTGGCGGCTAAGGTCAAGGCGATCCGAAGGGCCAATCCACAGTTGCCGATTTATGTAAGAGGGGATGAAAAAGCGGTTTATGGAGCTGTCATGCGGGTTATGGCGGGTTTACAGATGGCTGGAATCGAAAAGGTCGGTTTGATCACCGAACCTCAATCCTGACCTGATTAGAAATTCCATGTTGAGTCGCAATTCCTTTCTGATATCAATACTGATCCATGTGGTGGTGATCATCGCCCTTGTGATGATGCCTGAAGGAAGGAGTTTCAAAACCCCTGAACCGGTCATGATGGTTGAGCTGGCCAGCTTGCCGAAACCGGTTTCAAAGGCGGTCAGTAAACCGGTGGCCTTGAAACCGAAAGAGGAGACGATTCCCAAGAAGATAGAGATTCCCAAACAGAAACCCCCGGGACTGAAACGGGGGGTTAGAACCAGATTCCGGCCACGGGTGAGATCAATCCGGTTGGCTCCATCCTGATCCATGACCGCCAACCATTTCTTCCGTCCTTTCTGGGCAACAAAGGCGATGCGGGAGGTGAAATAGCCCTTCTCACCGGTTAAGCGGGTATAGATCTCATCCGCAATCCGATGGGCCACATGCCGCCAGTTTCTCGGGGAGGAAGAGAACCGTTTACCCGGACCGATGGTTGTTCCCTGAAAAACATCATAGAGGTAGAAGGAGGCGACGATATCCTGACGATTACGGGTCACCTTGCCGGCAACAATCGCTTCAGCCCCAACCAAACGCCAGTTTCTGAAATCAGGCCGATCCTTCCAGATGGAGGTGGTGGATTGAAGAAAGGCCTTGGGATCCAGGGAACGAAACAGCCCCGATGATTCCAGATCGCTGCGCACAACCTCCGTGATCTGTTTCGCCAGAAGAGTCTCCCCCTTCATGCTGTTGCCGGAATCAACCTCAATAAAGCCCGGAATGGCTATGGGAACCGGTTGCAATCCCCCCTTGGTGATATCAATCCGTAAAGGAGCGGCATCAAGGGAAATTGGAATCAGGACAAAAAGAGTCACAAACGCTATCAGAAGGTTTAGGCGTTGCAACAGATCAGATTTGTTTGCAAGGGTGTCAGTCATGATTGTATCTTCCGCAGCCCATCAGCATTCCCGTTGGCCAGGAACCGGAAAACCGATGGTCAAGTTCCATCCCCCCAATCAACTAGCTTCCAGGGCGGAAGGTAAAGAGTATCTCCTGGCAGACCGGACAGTTTTGTGGTGGAGCCGTTGGATTGACCGTTTTATAGATCGCCCGAAGCACGGAATTATCAAAAACCGAGTTACGAGAGGGACGGGTGACTCTGGGTTGAATCAAGCGCCCATCCTTGGCAACCCGTACCCAGACCTCAACCTCCAAAGCATCCTCATCCTTCAATCCACTCGGTTTGCTCCAGTTTCGATAGACTTCCGCCTGAATCGCCTGTTGCCAACGATAAATCGCCCTTGGTGAGGCCGAAGGACCGGTTGATGGACCTGTTGCCTTTCCTGATGAGGCTGTTTTTGCGCTCTCTTTGGCCCTTTTGGCCTGAAGCTTGGCAATGGCATCGCTGAAATTGTATGACTTCGCTGGCGGTTTGCTCTCCTTCTTCTTAACCGGTTTTTTCTCAACCTTTTTGACCGGTTTTTTCTTAACAGGCGGCTTCTTGACCTTTTTGGCTATCTTTTTGGGCTCTCTCTTTTTGACAATCCGTTTCTTCTCTTTCGGTTTGATCCGTTTACGAACCCTCTTGGGTTTCCGTTTGGGAAGAGGGGGTTGTTTCCGAATTCTCTTTTTAGCCACCTTTTTGATTTTCTTTTTAGGTTCAGGTGGTTTTGGTTTCTCCACTTTAGGCGGAGGAATCACTCTCTTCTTCGGGGGTGGCGGAAGAGCCGTTGCCGAAGGGATTGGTGGTGGGGGTGGAGGAGGGGGTTCCACAATCGGAGGTGGGGGAGGGGGTTCTCTTGTCGGGGGCTCAACCTTTGGGGGTTCAGGTGGCGTCTCAACAACAGCGGCCTTCTTCACTTCCGGGGGTTTCTGTTTGGGAATCTCTATCTTCTTGGGAATCGTCTCCTCTTTCGGTTTCAAGGCCACCGGTTTACTGACCGCCTTTGAAACCGGTTTCGGCAAGCTGGCCAGCTCAACCATCATGACCGGTTCAGGGGTTTTGAAACTCCTTCCTTCAGGCATCATCACAAGGGCGATGATCACCACCACATGGATCAGTATTGAT
>JBQGBW010000079.1:0-19303 GCA_052043475.1 Magnetococcales bacterium HHB-1 | reverse complement strand
ATCGACTTTCGGGAATTATCCCCAGAACCTGCGTACGGAATATGTGCGCCCAACTCCGTTCCAACTCGTCCTGGTGCTTCTTTGGCATCCAAAAGTGCGATTCCTCCATACTGATCTGTGGGTCCATCGGTCGAAACATTATTCCAGATCCATTTGATATGATTTAATATTTAGTGCAAAACTATATCATAACCCTATCATCCTGGCACTGCACCACGTTCCTTAAATCAAGACTTTTTGCGGGAGACTCAAGGACAAAAGCATGTTGAGGGTTAATCGCCCCATGGATGTGGTGCTGTTGAATGATTGGGTGATTGATATGAAAGAGACGTTGTGGCGATCAAAGATATCCACCAGCTTGGAGAAATCCAACAAAGAGCGTGTCAACCGATCCACTTTATAGATTACGATAATGTCGATCAGATTACGCTCAATATCTTTCAATAATTGCTGGAGCGCTGGTCTCTCAAGAGTACCGCCAGAGATAGCCGCATCTTCATAGCGATCAGGAACCAATATCCATCCTTCCTGTTTCTGGCTCTTGATATAGGCGACACAAGAATCGTACTGCGCATCCAGTGAACTAAAATCCTGCTCTAATCCGTTATTAGTGCTTTTTCTGGTGTAGATGGCACAGCGCTTTTTGGTTATGATCTTCTCTTTTTTCTTCATCGCTTCAATCCCCAGAAAACCAAACCATTCCAGCGTGTTCCAGTGATATGTCTGGCTACCGCTGACAGGCTCTTGAACTTCTGTCCCTGGTACTCAAAGTCCTCTTCCAACACTGTGCAGCAGTGTTCTATACCTTTCCACTCACGGATTAACCGAGTTCCTGGTAGTGGCCGTCCATTCTGGTTGCGATACGCACGCGATGTTTCGTCTCTGTTCTCCTCTGCCAGATGTTGCAGCCGTTTCAGCTCTTTTTTCTGCAAGCCGTTGTAGGTTAACTCTTGAAGCCGATAGGCCAGCCGCTTAATCAAGAACGCCTTGGTGAACGATGGTGGATCAGCATCATAAAGCTCCCGCCACATCTCTCGCAACTCTTGTATCGACATGCTTGGCAATATCGCTACCTGCTTTAAAACCTTACTCATGAATAAGCACCTCCAGTCTGTTTAAGTTTGTCACCATGAACGCTCTGTGTGGGCAATAAGTCCAGGCAAACTTTCTCTGCTTGGTGCTTTTTCTGTTGGTGTCGCAGAAAGCCTGTGGCAAGGATTTCTGCGATGGCGTTGAGCCGTTCGTCTCCTTCTGGTGGTAAAGGGTAAAGGTTTTCTCCTTTGTTGAGAACAGTGCTTTTCATGTCTCTGTTCAATCCTTTTTTGTTTTTATATTGCGAGAACCGATCTAATCATACAAAATAGTCTGCATTGATCTTTTCTCTTTTGCAAACAAAACAAATGATTATAGAAGAGAATAGAAAGAGATAGAAAAAAATCGCAATGTGATTGTCGATGCAATCTCAGAAAAAATGAATCGCTGATGAAAAAAAAGCTCGCCATTTTTTCTGAACTGCGATATCTTATTTTTACCTTTAAACATACAAAGGATGAAACAATGAAGCGACGTCGAGGACGTCCTCCTACCAAGGGACTGACACCAACTTTAGAGAAGAGTTTGAGGTTTATCCATGAGTTCATAATGCTGCACGGCTTTCCTCCGACAGCCCGAGAAATTGCAGAAGAAATGGGTATTCATCAGCAGAGTGCCAGGGAACAGCTTGTTCAGTTAGAGAAGAAAGGCTATATCCGCCGAATACCAAAACAAGCTCGTTCCATTGAAATACTCAGGATGCCACCTACAGGTGGTATAAGCCCTGTTTTTATTGTGGGCCAAGTTGCTGCTGGAGTACCAATCTATGCTGAAGAAAATATTGTCGGAGAAATTCTTGTCGAAGAAAGATATGCCCAAGGACACTGTTTTGCGCTCCGCGTGGTTGGCGATAGCATGATCAATGCGGGCATTCATGAAGGGGATTATGTCATCGTTCGACAACAACCTCTGGCCCAGAGTGGTGATATTGTCGTCGCATTTTTAAATGACGATGAAGCAACATTGAAACGTCTCTATATCTCAGAAACTAAAATAGAACTTAGACCAGAAAATAAAAACTATGAGCCCATATCTATCGGGCATGATGACAACTTACGTATTGTTGGAAAAGTAGTCGCTGTTCGCCATAGAACTGATCTACCCCCAGACTAAAACGCTCAAACGGCAAATGCTCGTAAGAAGCATACCGTCATTCCAGAAGGAGCACCCCATGCAAGCCATAACACGCGTAATCCGCAACACACCAGTCGATAGTCTACAAACCTACTTTGAACAAAAGAAACTCCCGCATGGCATCACATGGCACACATCGAAATCTGTTACAGCGCATCGACTTCTTAATGCAGCCAAAAATCACTGGAATGATGATCTTTTTTCAGAAGTTTCCATTGACTTTGAGCGCGTCAATACGGTCGCTGATGAACTGGGTGACTTTGCAGTGCAAGGCATGATCAAAAATGCCTCGGTCCTCTCCTCTTTAGAGAATGAATACCATCGGGCGCTATGGCTGTTTTTGCATGATCAGCACGCTTTTCGTCGTGCAGAGCAGATCCGTTACACTGACCAATCCCGTCAAGGACAACGCTGGTCTGGCTTTATCGGCCCAAAAAAGCAGACGGTTAGCAAGAATCCTGAACATCTGGCCCAATTTGAAGCGCATATTCGCAGTATATTTCGCTGTGAAGAAGTCAAACTGGAGCTCTATGATCGCATACGCAATCTCACAGACCAGCCTGAAGAACTGATACAGCTGGTCGTCTATCGCGATGGATTGCCCAACAGCTATATGGAGCTCAAAAACGGTAATCTTCTCAGTAAGAAGCGTCGTCCTGTCTTTGAGCTGGTGATCACCTATGCGCCCAATACGGGCACAATTGAAGTGATTGCTCAGAAAAGGGCTTTGCATCCCAGATTGGCCCGACTTTTTGCCAGCATATTGCTGCAATACAACATTATGGGCTTGAGAGTGTCTCTACGGCAATATGATCTCTCTCCGTTACTTAAACAGAGTCGTTTCCCCACAGATCCAGAAGATGGTATTGCCTGGGTCAGAGTAAAAAGCGTCCGGCTTTGCTATGAACAAGAGAAAGTTGGTTATATCAATTTGTACTCTCCCTCACACGATGAGAAAAACTTACACGAACGGAGTATTCAATGGTTTCCAAACGATATCAAACGACTTCTTGATCTATTTATTATTGAGCGAGCCGAAATTCAGGTCCGCTTTCGTCCTGATCGAGCCAGTCCCAGAGGCAAGACCATTACCGTTGCACTGAGCTTACCCAACGGTTGCAGTCTTAAGGGCAAGACCAAAAAAGAACGTCTTATCTGTGAAAAATATTTGGCACGCTGGAACTTAGTAAAGGATATGTAAAATGGGTAGAGCTGTATCATTAGAACTCTTTAAAACTGCCGCGGGTTACCTTCAAAGTGGGGACATGCGTCTCTCTGGTCAACGATTAGAAGGAGAATTAAGGCACATCAAGAGCGATCTTTTATCTTCAGGATCATTTGATCAAGGGGAACCAGCCCGTATTTTCATTGCAGAAGAGGAGTATGGCTGTCCCCGATATTCGCTCGAATGGGACGAGGAAGAAGAAAAATATGGATTTTTCCATCCTGAACTGATTGAGTGGATCGACGTGCCTGAGGAGCAGGTCAAAACCTACACACTGAACAGCGAATGGTTTTTAAAAACCGTCGCATCAGGATTGGGGGTTCCCAAGCGCTATCAGCCTGAATGTCTTATTGATGATCATCTCTGGCGATTGGGAGAAACATGGCTGGAACATAAGAAAATCGCGGTCTTCTGCGCCAGAACAGTGACCATTCATAACTTTGATCAGATCCATGACGCGCTTTCAGAACTGCCCCATCAGATTCCAGGGTTACTGTTTGCATCGGTTGGCTTAACCAATAAACATTTTTCTCTGCCTGGAGGCATTCGCGTTCTAGAGCTGGCATCATGCATTAAAGATACGCGCAACGGCTTTGCTTTTGATCTTCCCCGTATCGATGCAATGCTGAATAACGTTGAAAAAACAAATGAAGTATCGCCGTTTCACTACAATTCAAACTACGGTGTAATACGGATTGGAGAGCGCGAATTTGTTTTCAAAGGTGAAAAACAGCGCGAGATTATCCGGGTTCTCTTCGAGCACTATGAACGGGGTATCAAAAAATGTCGTGCTCAAGCTGTTTTGGAGGAAGTGGGATCGTTAGCAACCAGTATCCCCCGCGCTTTTGGAAAAAATAACAATCAGTGGCGTGATCTTATCGGTTACGGTAAAGGCGGCTACTGCTGGCTGAAAATTTCCGATTGACCACACACAATATACAACTCAAAAAGTAACGCCCTGTATGTCTGTTGATGATGTATGGGGCTTTTTTTTGTTTCTTTTGCTTCGTCGTCCAGTTCCTCTCCCTTTTCCTCTCCCTCAAGGTCTTCTTGTATATCTACCGTTCCGTCGTCCAGTTCCTCTCCCTATATCTATCCTCCGTCGTCCAGTTCCTCTCCCTTTTCCTCTCCCTCAAGATCTTCTTGTATATCTACCGTTCCGTCGTCCAGTTCCTCTCCCTTTTCCTCTCCCTCAAGGTCTTTTTGTAGATTTATCGCCCTGTCTTCCAACTTCTCTTCTTTTGTATCAACGATTCGTTTGTCTACCTCCAGTCTACACCTTGTTTTCTGTTCCCAAAGAGCGCTCTCCAACTCCAAAGAGAATCCTTATTCCCATTATTGATCATCTCTCGATCACACTGTCGAAGAGTGCATAGGATACATTACATCCAAGATATAGTGTATATATGACAAAATATGTCAGTTTGGGCGAAGAATAATAATATCATATAGATATGAATTATATCATTATTTCTTATAACCCCTATTAACAAAACTTTCTTAAATTTCTCCCTGTTCCTCTCCCTTTTCCTCGTCCCGTCCTCTCCCATGGGGTGCGATACAATGGGTACCAAGTTCAAAGCAAAAGATCATAAGGGAAAAACAATGATCACACATCTCAATCAAGCCCAACTGGCAAAACGATGGAGCATTTCTCAACGTACTTTGGAAAACTGGCGCTGGAAAAAACGCGGGCCTCCTTATCTCAAACTTGGCGGTCGTGTGGTCTATCCTCTGGAGGATATCAAGAAATTTGAATCTGCCAATCGGCTTGCCGCCCACAACTGATTAAAAGTAATCACAGCACAGTAAGAGCTAAACATGCTGTAGACAGGATTTCTGCGCCCAAAATCACAACCATAGTCCAGTAGATGGTCATATCCGCATCCAAAAGAGACACACAATGAACGTTGAAATGAGCAACCATCCCCAGAACAAAAACCAATGGATGCCTGAGTTACAGCTTTGGATGGCTGTACTCAGACAGGCCATTAGAGATACCAGACTACTGGCAATGAAAGCGCGTCATGACCCTGCTCTCAGAGAGTGCCGTATCCACCAACATGAGGCACTGAAGCTGATCCACTACTTTCGTCAGCCCGCGTACCACATCGGAGGATTTGGTTTTATCTGCACCCTCTTTAACACTGAACCAGCACTGCTGAGAAAACAGATTGAGACGCCTTTTCTACTAGAGCTGGAAGCCAGCCACAGGATGTTTAAGGCAAAGAAACTGAACAAAGGAGACGCCCATGAATAGCCCCTCACTACAAAACATGGCACAACTGACACCTGAAGAGTTAGCCGCTTTAAACGAAAAACATCCACCCCAACAGCACCAGGAGAAAACAGAAAATGCCAGAGCTCTTCCCCTATCAGCAAGAAGGAAAAACGCTTCTTGCTCAAAGAGAAACAGCGCTTCTGGCTGATGAGCCTGGATTGGGAAAAACAGCCCAGGCCATTGCAGCCAGCGATATGATCAGAGCGGCAAGGATTCTGGTTCTCTGTCCAGCTTCAGCACGTATCAATTGGCAACGCGAGTTCATCCGCTTTCAGGAGATAAAGAGAAAAGTCAAGGTCATCGCCAACGGGAAAAACAGCCTTCTGCCCCATGGCGTCAACATCATCTCCTATGATCTTGCTAGCCGTGAGGCGCTGTTCAACCGGCTGATGGCCATGGAGGTCGATGTTCTGATTCTGGATGAAGCGCATTACCTGAAAAGCCGTAAAGCGCGTCGAACCAAGGCTATTTTCGGTAATCGCTGCACACGCAAAGGAGGTTTAAGCGAAAAAGCAAAACATGTTTATGCCCTTACAGGCACACCGGCTCCCAACAATCCTGCTGAACTGTGGCCGATGATGCGGGCACTCTTTCCAGCAGCGATCACTGTTAAAGAAAGAGCTTTAGACCATTGGTCGTTTGTTCGGCGCTTCTGCCGTACCAAAAATAATGGGTTTGGTATCCAGATTTTAGGAGGAAAAAACTTACCAGAGTTGAGAGAACGCCTCACTCCTTACCTGATCCGCCGCAAGAAGCTGGATGTGATCAAAGATCTTCCACCGATCCGCTTTGAAAGCATTGTGTTGGAACCAGGGAAGCTTCTCAAAGAGTTAAAAGAACTGGAAGAAGGTTCTGAAGGAGAAGCCATACGCGAAGTTTTGCAACAGGCTAACGGCGATCTTTCAAAAGTTGCAATCCATGTTGCCCTGCTCCGCAGATTAACCGGATTAGCTAAGGTCCAGCCGGTGATTGATCGGCTCAAAGATGAACTGGAAGGAGGTCTTGAAAAGATTGTTCTATTTGCGCATCACCGTGATGTTATCCAAGGGCTTTTTGATGGCCTGAGTGATTACAAACCGGTTTCCATTCACGGCGCTGTTCCAGCCAGAAAACGGCAACAAGCGATTGATAATTTTCAGAACGATCCAAGCGTTCGCATCTTCATCGGCCAGCTTTCAGCCGCTGGAACCGCCATCACTTTAACCGCTGCATCCGACGCCTTGTTTGTTGAGTCCTCTTGGGTTCCAGCAGACAACGCCCAGGCCGCGATGCGCGTGCATCGCATCGGACAGCATAACCCCGTATTGATACGCTTCGCCACCTTGGCTGGTTCCCTGGATGAACAGGTAACCGCAGCCATCCGGCGTAAAACCACCACACTGGCAGAGCTTTTTGGCTAACCCAACCTTACAGGAGATTCTCATGATTGAACTCAAAATCACCACAGACACCATGCAGCAAATGACGGATCAACTTCAAGCTTTTCAAGCTTTACTCAACGCCACAGTTGAAGACCCCAAACCAAAACAGGAAACAGCCAAACCAAAAGCCCCAGTGGCTAAAAAAGAGAAACCGATAACCAAAAAGCAGAAGGAGATTATGGCAGAAGATGTTTGTGAAGCACTGGCTGAACTGATCAAACAACATGGGCTTGAAAAAGGTCGTGCAGTACTCGAATCCTTCTCCGCCAAAAACGTCACCGAACTGGATGAAAACCGCTACGACGATGTGATGAAAGCGATTCAGGAGATCCAATAATGGCGATGAAGCACAGCAAACTGGGCGCTTCTTCAGCTTCCCGCTGGATGGCCTGTCCTGGCAGTGTTCGGCTCTCCAAAGGGATGCCTAATGAGAGTTCTAAATATGCTCTGGAAGGAACCGCCGCCCACACACTGGCAGAACGATGCTTAAAGAAAAATAGTCCAGCAGAACAGTTTCTTGGCCAGGAAATTAAAGCCGGCGGGATCGCCTTCACGGTGGATGACGAGATGGTCGAAGCTGTTCAGGTCTATCTGGATATCATCAACGATGATCGACAACCAGGAGATGTGGTCGCCATTGAGCAGCGATTCAATATTGCCAACTTTCACCCTGAGTTCTTTGGAACGAATGACTGCTCAATCTATCGCCCCTCAACCGGCGAACTGAAGGTCTACGACTTTAAATATGGTCAAGGTATCGCCGTTGAGGCACGCCAGAATCCACAACTTCTCTACTACGGACTTGGAGCCGCCGTAGCTAAAAAAGACCGCAAGTTAACTTCTGTGGAGCTGATTGTTGTACAACCGCGATGCCGCCACTCAGAAGGGCCTGTACGGCGCTGGACAACCGATGCATTAGCGTTACTGGAGTGGTCTTCAGAGTTGGTTACCGCAGCCAAAGCAACAGAAAAGGAGGATGCCCATTTAAAAGCGGGTTCTCACTGCAAATTTTGTCGTGCAGCGCCCAAATGTCCACAACTCAGACAACATGCATTGGAAACCGCTCAGGCTGATTTCAATGAAGCTGGAGAGCCAGTTCCTGTGGAACCCAAAGAGATTGATCCAGTGGATCTTTCCAAGATGCTGCAAGAGCTACCCATCATTGAATCGTGGATTAAACGAGTTCGGGAGTATGCCTATCACGAAGCAGAAGCTGGCAGAGTCCCTCAAGGCTTCAAGCTGGTATCCAAACGGGCCAATCGCAACTGGCGCAACCTCAGAAAAACTGAGGGTTTCTTCCGTGAACAAGGACTTTCAGACGAGGAGATTTTCCAACCCCAGAAACTGAAAACACCACCACAGATTGAACGGCTCCTCAAAAAGAGAAAAGAGCCAAAGATTGATTTTTCCAGCCTGATCATTCGTAAATCTTCAGGCACAACGCTGGTTGCAGAATCAGATCCAAGAAAACCAGTTAAATCAAGCGCTGAACAGGACTTCTCATCTACTCAGTAGATCACCTTCTTATCACAAAAACTAACTCAAAAAGGAAAAGAATCATGGCAGACAAACTGATGACCCCAGAATTTCGAGTCTCTTTCCCCAACCTCTTTAAAGCCCGTAAGGCCAATGAGAATGCGGAGCCAAAATTCAGTGTGGCGATGCTCTTTAAGAAAGGCGAAAACCTCAAGGCACTGCGTCGCATGGCCAACGAAGCCGCCAAAGAGAAATGGGGCAACAAGGTGCCCAAAAACATACGGATGCCTTTTCTCGATCAAGGAGATCATGACTACGAAGGCTATGAACCCGGAGCTGTTCTGATCCGCGCTTCCAGTAAGTTTCAACCCGGTGTGGTGGATGCCAAGGTTCAGCAGATTATTGATGAGAGTGAGATCTACCCCGGTTGCTATGCACGGGCCACGGTACGGGCTTATGCCTACGATGTTGCTGGAAATCGTGGTGTCGCTTTCGGATTACAGAATCTGCAAAAGCTGCGTGATGGAGAGTCGTTAGGTGGACGCACCCGGGCTGAAGATGACTTCTCTCCGGTAGAGGATGACGACGATCTCAACGATGAAAACGCCGATAGCCTGTTGAGCTAACAAGGAGATACGCCATGACAGACCTACAAAGCTGGTGGCGATCTGCACTCAATGATCTGGACCGGGGCATTTTGCCCCGGCAGGACACCGATAATGCAGATTACGTCATCTTCGAGCCCCCAGGTGGTCGTTATCGGGTAAAGAACTGTCCAGATCGACTGGAGCGCTTTGGTAAGCAAATGTTAGCCGCATTAAAACCTGTCCGCACTCCACTCCTCAGAAACCCTTCCATGAGAAGAACCATTAAAACCGCCGATGCGCTGATTGCTCGAATGCTGCTGGAACAGGAGTTCGAGAATGTAGCCCAGATGGCCATTTTAAGAGGGAGACCCATTCTATTCGGATGGATTGATGAGCAAGTCGAACCGTTGGTTCTTTCCCGCTGGTTAACGGTAGCAGATGACCAGCGCTCTGCCAAATTTCACGCTGCTTCTGGGTACCGGCAACGGAAGATTACAGATAAAGGAAACATTCTCAAAGAGTGGTTGGTAATCGCTCTTCATAACGGACACACCGTCGTCAGTGGCTATCACAACAGTGTCGATGCCATTCGAGATGCAGAACATGCCATCCGCATTCATATCCACCAAGCGCGAATACCACCCCACAACGCGCTCTATGGAAAGCCTGATTCGTCGGGCTGGAATGATCAAAAGCTCAAATGCTCTCAGGAGAAGTTCGCAACACACTGGTTTAAAGAGATGGGCTTTCCTGACTTCGATTACCACAACTGGCATGACGCCTGGGCTGGAGCCTCGAAGCCATGAAAGTCATTCACATCGACTTTGAAACCCGATCCACAATGGATCTCAGAAAGGTTGGCGTGCATCGGTACGCCAGCCACCAGAGCACCGATATTTGGTGCGCCGCCTTTGCTGTAGATGATGAAAATATTCTGGTGTGGAAGCCAGGAGATCACTGCCCCGATCAGATCAAAACGGCCATCAACGAAGGCGTTCTTTTCATCGCTCATAACGCACAGTTTGAGCGGATTTTATGGAAGGAGGTGTTAACCAAAAAATATGGCTGGCCGGAGCCAAAACCTGAACAGTGGCGCTGCACCATGGTGATGGCCTTGGCGATGTCACTGCCCGGCTCATTGGAAGGAGCAGCCGCTGCTGTTGGCCTTGATATCCAAAAAGACATGCAGGGTCGCCGTTTGATGCTGCAAATGTGTCGGCCTCGAAAGATCAACAAAGATGGATCGATCATCTGGTGGGATGAAGCAGAAAAGCAGCAACGGCTGATTGATTACTGCAAAACTGATGTGGCCGTAGAACGCGCTTTAGAAAAACGTCTTCGTCCTCTCCGCTCCACAGAGCAAGAACTCTGGTTTCTGGATCAACGCATTAATGATCGCGGCGTTCACATCGATATTGAATCGGTCCAATCAGCCCAAATCATTGTTCAGACCGCTTCTAAAAAGCTTAACAAACAGATGAAGGAGGTCACCAATGGAGAAGTCGGCACCTGTAATCAAAATGCAAAGCTTATTCAGTGGTTAAACAGCCACGGCATTGAAACCGACAGCGTCGCTAAAGCGGTGATTCCTGAACTGCTGAAGCAGGATCTTTTAGTCGCCGTCAGGAAAGCACTTTTGCTTCGCCAGGAAGCCGCCAAGTCATCTACAGCTAAGTTAAAGAAAATGTTGGAGGTGGTTGGAGAACAGAACAGAGCAAGAGGTCTTTTTCAGTTCCATGGCGCTTCAACGGGACGTTGGGCAGGCCGTTTAATCCAACTTCAGAATTTCCCCCGGCCTGCGTTAAAGCAAGCTGAGATTGAAAGCGCACTAGCCATTATCAAGGAGGAGAACAACGAACTACTGGAGCTGCTCTATGGCCCCGCTTTGGGAACGGTCTCTTCCTGCTTAAGAGGCATGATCACTGCTGCTCCTGGATACGATCTGATCGCAGCGGATTATTCAGCCATCGAAGCCAGAGCCGTTGCATGGCTGGCTGGCGAGGAAAAAGTTCTCGATGTTTTTCGAGGCCATGGAAAAATCTATGAGCATGCCGCAGCCGGTATCTACAACGTGCCTGTTGAGGAGGTTACTAAAGAACAAAGGTTTATCGTAAAATTATCAATTTTATCGCTTGGCTATTCTGGAGGCGTAAAAGCCTTTAAATCCATGGCCAATGCCTATGGCGTAGAGATTAAGGAGGAAAAAGCAGAAGCAATCAAAACAGCATGGCGCGAAGACAATCCCTACATTGTCCAGTTCTGGAAGGATCTGGAGAGAGCTGCGATCAACGCGGTGAGCTACCCAGGAACAGCATTTTCGGTCAGGGATAAAATCATCTTCAAAACCAATGGCAGCTTTCTCTGGTGCCGTCTCCCTTCAGGAAGATTGCTCTGTTATCCATATCCGTCCATCGAACAGAAAGAGACGCCTTGGGGAGCTATTAAACCCATGTTGGCTTTCAAGGGCGTGGATTCACTCAGCAAAAAATGGGGCCCACAAAGCACATATGGCGGTCGCCTAGCTGAGAACTGTCTGGCTTCAGACACTAAAATTCTTACACACCAAGGTGTGAAAAAGATTGTAGATATTCATTCGAACGACTTGGTTTGGGACGGTTATTCATGGGTATCAACAAAAGGAGTGATCTACAAAGGAAAAAGAGAGGTAATAACATGGCTGGATATCCGAATCACGCCGGATCACATGATCTTCGATGGGATCTCGTGGAAGCCCGTGATCGCCTTGGACGACGATGCTACGCACGAGTGCCTAAAGTGGGCTCTCAATTCGATCAACTCACTGTTGTGGAGCCAGGAAGAGGAAACGACGGCAAAACAATATGCATCTGCACATGTGGGAAAAAATATCAAACATCAAACAGGTCTTTATTCCGAGGAAGAACAAGGAACTGTCGAGAATGTGGATATAAAAAAGCAGGAAAAGAACAATCAAAAAAGCGAGGATTATCAGCAATCATTTCCGATCCAGAATTGCTGTCAATGTGGGGACATCGATACACAGGAATTATCTCACGTTGCTACAACCCAAATAGTGAAGCCTACCCTAACTATGGAGGACGAGGAATTAAACTATGGCCCCAATGGCATCGAGATAAAAAGCTCTTTCTTAAATACGCAAAAACATTGTCTGGATGGGATGACACCTCTCTTGACCGAATCGACAACGATGGGAACTACGCTCCGGGCAACCTACGGCTTGTCTCCCGAACACGTAACGCAAGAAACAGCCGAACAACCAGAATGCTTAAATTCTTGGGCAAACAGATCACTTACATGGATTTCTGGGAGAAATACTGTCCTGGATGGAAAAGTTACAACTCTCTCGATGCCCATCTCAAACAGGGAAAAACACCGGAAGAAATTGCGATCTACTACATGCTCAGTTGAGAAAGTTTATGACCTGTTAGATTGCGGTCCTAACCATCGCTTCACAGTGATAACTGAACATGGACCTGTAGTAGTCCACAACTGTACACAAGCTTTATCTGTAGATCTCTTGTCAGCCGCCCTGATTCGCTTAGAGAAAAACGGCTACCCCGTCGTTATTCATGTCCACGATGAAATCGTCTGTGAAGTCCCTGAAGGCATCGCAGATCTGAAAAAGTTTGAAGCCTTGATGGCTGAAGTGCCCTCCTGGGCTTCAACGTTACCCGTCAGCGCCGAAGGCTGGATTGGCAAACGCTACCGCAAATAGAGGAGAACGACCAATGGAAGAGGCCATAACACCCGCAACATTGCTGCTTGAATCAACACAACTTCTGGTTGAACAAGAACGCCGCATGGAGGTTATTCAAATTCAGCAAAGAGTCCATCAGGAGAAGATCGACCAAATCAAGCAACGACTGCAAAGCCATACAGGCTACACAACCGCTCTGAACTATTGCCGCAGTCAGGAGATTGCATCACCGCTCTCTATGGCTCCTGAACTGGATAAAGCCGCTTCAGAACGCTGCTCTCAACTACAAATCCGCATGGGCAATGTCCCTGATAAATATTGGGGATCTGTAAAGACTTATCCTGTTGAAGTGCTCCAGGAGTGTCTAGAAACCCTGCATTAATCCTTCATCAAATTGACCAGCATGAGCGCCACAAGGCGCTCCCAAACTTAATCAAAAAGGATACCAACTGATGGAACGCAGCAAACTCGAACATGCACTGGCCATGGCTGAACTCGGCTTTAAAGTCTTCCCTCTGGAACAAAACAGCAAACGGCCTGTGATTGATGGCTGGCAACGCCGCGCCAGTCGAGATCCAGAACGGATCAAGAAATGGTGGCTCGATCCTGTTATGGGGTGGACACAGGATTTCAATATCGCGATCACCGGTGGCCTGTTTATCGACGTAGACCGCAAAAATGGCACCGATGGCCAAAAAACGCTGGATTTCCTGACAGAATCCCATGGAGAGCTGCCGGTCACCTTAGCGGTTAAAACGCCAAACGGAGGCAATCATCTCTATTTCAAAGAAGACCCTTCTATCCGCAACTCAGTCAACAAGCTTGGCCCTGGACTCGATGTTCGCAGCATCAACGGCTATGTGGTTGCTCCTGGCTCAACCATCAACGGTCGTGAATATCAGTGGATTAATAATGGGGCAACAGACATATCAACTTGCCCAGAGTGGCTGGCTGACATGTTGAGAGACTTTTCAGGAGAAGAGAATCGCTCTCAAAAAAGCATCCAATCCATTGAGCTGGATAAGCCAACAGCCATTCAGCGTGCAACCCATTTTCTGGAGAACGAAGCACCAACGGCCACCGAAGGCGCTGGTGGAGATGATACCACCTTCCGCATCGCCGCCATGGTTAAGGATTACGGTGTTTCTGAGGCCACCTGCTTAGAGCTGATGCTCGATCACTGGAATGAGCGTTGCTCTCCACCATGGAGCCCTGAAGCGCTCTCCATCAAAGTGGCCAATGCCTACCGATATGGTGCGGCTGCGATTGGTATCGCTTCACCAGAGGCAGACTTTCAGCCCGTTACACCAACCAAACAGAAGGAGACTTCACCTCTAGCACCACAGCAAGTAGAACCTTTTGATCCATCCAGCCTTCCACCCCGTGAATGGGTGTTGGGAACGCTGATGCTGAAGAAAAATGTATCGGTCACTATCGCGCCTCCTTCAGCAGGAAAATCAACGTTAACGCTTCTCGCCGCTGTGGCCATCGTCTCTGGCCGAGGAGATCTGATTGGCATGAAGCTGCATCGCCGGGAGCGTGTCTGGCTCTATAACAATGAGGATGATGTTGTAGAGATGAAGCGTCGGCTCTCTGCCATCCTTACCCATTTCAAACTGAACTGGAAAGATCTGGAGATTAATGGCGAGATTGGACTCTACATCAACAGTGGCGAAGATCGGCCATTAACCATTGCCCGCCGAGCCCAAGATGGCAAGGGGCTTACCCCGTTTGATATGAAGCCTCTAATCTCATTCATGCGCAGCCATGAGATTGGTGTATTGATCGCAGACCCTTTTTTGGAGACCCACGAAGCCTCAGAAAACAGCAACGAAGAGATCAACCGTGTAGCGCGAATGTTCCGCACCATCGCCAAGCACACCAACAGCGCCGTGATGCTGGTTCACCACACAAGAAAGCTACCTCAAGGCAACTCCGAAGGCCATGCAGGCAATATGGATTCAGCACGCGGTGCTTCAGCTTTGATGGGCGTAGCCAGAATCGCCAATACACTTTATGCCATGAGTGGAAAAGATGCTGAAGCCCACGGTATTCCTGAACAGGAACGACATCTTTATGTGCGGCTGGATGATGCCAAAGCCAACATGGCCCTACTGGATCATAAGCCTAAATGGTTTAAGAAGATATCGGTCAGGTTGCCCCATAGCCGGAGTGGCAAAGGGCTCAATTTTGATGAAGTCGGTGTTTTGGAGCCTTTTCAGCTACAAAGCCAAAACACTCCTGATTTTACCAGCTTGATTGAAGACGTTGCTGAAGTTATGGAAAACGACCGAGAAACGGCTGTTACCCTGGCCAAGCGACTGATAAAAAGCAATCCGATCTATATGGAAAAAAAGCACCTTTCACTTTCCCGAACCATCATTAAATCGTTGCAAACACCAAAGATTGTTGAGGGGTGGAAATTTGAATATGCACAGGGGCATGCAGCAAAAGAAAAGCACCTGATCGTTCGTGAAAAATTAACCACAACATAGACCATTCTTGGGATTCTTTGAAAGACTTGAAGAGGGTGAAAAAGCCATCAAAAAGAGGCCACGTTTCGGTCATTTCAGAGGAGGTAAATGAAACAGTAGAACTCAACGATATCATGATGTTACAAAGCACAAAACACCATGATTCACCACTTTCTAAAATTACCCAAGTGAATCATATTGATTTTATTGATCTTTTTTCGACGTTTCATGTTTCCCCCTAAAGGGGCGGGCGCTTATGAAACGCGCCCTTCCCAGGGGCCCCTTTTCAAACGCGAAATATGAACGTGGAGAAGATCGATAAAAATTCAGAAGAGGTGGCGGCAGAAAGCTTGGCGGCACTCCCGCCACCTCAGCCATATCGTAAATAGGAGAATTAATATGGCACCCACAACTTTGCCTCAACAGGCTCCAAAACAAAACCTTTCATGCTCTCTGCCGATGCCACATTGCGTGGATGGCACCATTCAAACCGTACTCTGCCTCGATCTGGGTACACAGACCGGATGGGCTTTGCGCCAAGCGGATGGCCTGATCACCAGCGGCACTGAATCGTTCCACAACAACCGATGGTCAGGCGGTGGCATGCGCTTCCTGAAATTCAAACGGTGGCTCACCGAGATCAAAAATAGCGTCGATGGTCTGGATGCGATTTATTTTGAGGAGGTTCGTCGCCATATCGGAGTTGACGCTGCCCACGCTTACGGCGGTTGGTTGGCCATCCTTTCGGCATGGTGTGAACACCACCAGATCCCATATGAAGGCGTCCCAGTGGGCACGATAAAGAAGAGTGTAACCGGCAAAGGAAATGCGAATAAACAGGCAGTTATCACAGCCGTTCAACAATTAGGCTTTTCTCCTGCCGATGACAATCAGGCCGACGCTCTGGCTCTATTACACCACATTCTAAAGCAACAGGGAGTAATGCAATGACTGGAGCACCACGCGGATATCCAAGAACATCTTCATCGGGAAGAATGCAAGGCCCTTCAATAAGTGCAGACAGAACAAAACGCTACGGCTGGGGCAAGCACGGCATACTGGTAGTTGACCAGAATGACTCCCGCCTTACCAACCACGAACGTCAGATCATCAACCGGCTTGGAAATAAACTCTACGGCCCACGATTTCAGGAGGAATAAAAATGGAATTGATCTCACCAGAACAGTTTTCTGAATGGCTGGAACGTTGGGGTAAGTGGTGCAATCGCAATCCAGAAGCTCAGGCTTGGCCCAAGAGCAGTATGACTGGGAAAATCATGGAGAATCGAGGGGAACGGGTTGATTCAGGTCCGTTCCAGGGAGTCAATATCGATCGTGATCCAATCTGTGAGAGGATCGATGATCTGGTTTTTAAAATGAAAACAGTCTATCGGGCTGATGCCAAAGCGCTGGAGTTGCGATACGTTCTGAGAATGTCTTCTCGGAAAGCGTCTCAAAAGCTAAATGTATCTCGTGTAGCCTACAGCCATCTGCTTTCACGGGCTGAATGCTGGCTGCACGGAGCTCTGAGCAATAGCCCAGTGTAAAAAAAATGAAAAAAATTGCAATTTTGACTTGCAAAGTGGACAGTCCAGTTTTATACTAAATAACATAATCTGGAAATTTGTGTAACCGCTTCTGAGAGAACATCTCTGAAGCGGTTTTTTTGTGGAAATTTTCTGGGGTCTATACCATGCTTCACACTTCAAAATCTCCCGTTGACAGAACCCATCCACAGTATCTGTTCTGGAGCTGGTGCCGCGTCAATGGCTACAAAGACGTAGCCAAATCACTGATCGACAGAGACTACGTGGCATGTCCAGTGCGTGTCAGTAGAGCGCGACGTAAATATTCAAAATATAAACTGAATCGACTCGCCTCTCCGATGTAGGCATTCACTGAAAATAGACCAGGAGAACCAGGATGGATACACCAACAGAGCAAGACACAATCACACTCTCTGACGATGAAAGACAACCCTGTGAAGTGTGGACTCGTGTGATGGGGTATCACCGCCCCGTATCTGCCTTCAACCCTGGTAAACAGAGCGAATATGCAGAAAGAAAGATGTTCAAAGAGTCCAGCATAACGGGCAAAAAGTAGCCAAACAACATTTTTTTATCATTTTCCCAATAGCCCGCCTGGAAAGCACTCCAGAGCGGGTTTTCTTTTGCCTGGAGAGAAGATGTTCGACGCAACCCAACACGGTGAACAGGTGGCCACACAGATCAACCTTGAGCGGATGAAAGATCAACTCATTCAACACGAAGGATTAAGACTCAAGCCCTACCGCTGTACGGCTGGGAAACTAACTATTGGCGTAGGTCGCAACCTGGATGACAACGGCATCAGCAAAGCCGAAGCGCTGCATCTTCTGGGTAACGATATCAACCGCGTTATCCGTGAACTCAACAGCTCCTTTCCCTGGTTTGAGACGCTGGATGAAACCAGGAAGCGTGTATTGATCGACATGAGCTTCAATGTGGGCCTTACAACTCTATGCCGCTTCAAACGCATGCTGCGAGCCATTGAAGCTGGAAACTATTCTCTGGCTGCCAAAGAGATGTTGGACTCTCGCTGGGCCAGACAGGTTGGCCAACGTGCCACCAAACTTTCACGCATGATGTCCACAGGAGAGCTGCAATGAAGAAACGTGCGATTCAAACCATTCTTAGCCGACTGCGTGAACCCTCCTCATACTCTGGACTGGCTGTGTTGCTGATTGCCTTTGGCCTTTCCCAGCAAGAAGCCAACGCTGTTATGGAGCTACTCACCGCTGCTGCGGCTGTTGCTTCTATCTTTATGACTGAAAATAACGGGTCAAATGGTCGCATGTGATACGTATGTGCGTCATTAAAAATACATGTCATTCAGTTTGATGTGTGTAACATAAAAGAGCACATGTGTTTCACAATAACACACATAAAACACATAAGACACGCATAGGCTACTAAACATACAAACACAAAAACAGATGGAAAAACAGCAGTATGAAGGCTATTAGTGTTCCATATATGTTTTATAAAAACAATTTATTGGTTCCTTCTTGCTACATAAGTGTGCCGCGCGCTTAACCGCGATAATTCGCCAGCGTCTTGACGATTTTTTGCGTTCGAGGCACGAGAAAATGACAAACTTTTGTCTTATCAACACATTGAGTTCGAACAGGAAGTGTAACTGTTTGAGTTCGTGAACTTTTTGATCTTTGGGTTCGAATTATGGGAAATGTGATCGCGAAAAGTAACAGCGCTCTAGCGCGCCAAATTGGTGTTAGTGAAACCGCTGTACGTAAGGCTGAAAAAAGCGGACGCATCAAGCGTGAGCCCGATGGAAGTTGGAATGTGGCAAAGGTACGCCGCCAATGGAAAGCCAACACCGACCAGAGCAAACAGCGTGGCAAAACCTCTGAAAAACTGGAGCCCGTACCCCAGAGAGCTGTGCAAACAGTTAATACGGCTTTGAAAGAAGATGGTAACGCACTCCGGTTGCATGGTGGCTCCACGCTGGTTGAAGCCAAAACAGCTCATGAAATCCTCAAAGCCCAAAGCGCTGCCATCGATCTTCAGGCTAAGAAAAAGTCACTGATCGACCGCCAAGGGGTTAAAGATGATCTCTACAAAGTAGCACGGCAGTTAAGAGACTCCTGGCTCAATTGGCCAGCCCGTGTATCGGCCAGTATGGCGGCGGAACTTGGTGTGGATCAACACCAGATGCATGTCGCCTTGGAGCGTGCGGTTCATGAACACCTGACCGAAGTGGCAAAAACAAAAATCGAGATACGCACATGACGACACCTAATTTACAGATGGAAAGCTGGCCCATCGAGAAGCTGATTCCCTACGCCCGCAACCCACGCAAAAATGATGATGTGGTCGATCAGATGGTTGCAGCCATTCAGGAGTTTGGTTTTCGTATTC